>JAFYMZ010000084.1 GCA_017548175.1 Clostridia bacterium
GCCTTCGACGGCGATGCCGACCGCTGCCTTGTGGTGGATGAGACCGGCGCCGTCATTGACGGTGACCATCTGATCGGCATTTTGGCTGCCGATATGAAGCAGAAGGGCACTTTGAAGAACGGCGCCGTAGGCACCATTCTGTCCAATCTGGGCTTGCACAGCTATCTGAAAGAACGGGGCATTTCCATTGCCACGTCCAACGTGGGCGACCGCTACGTGCTGGAAAAAATGCGCGCCGAGGGTCACAACATCGGCGGCGAGCAGTCCGGTCACGTGATTTTGGCCGATTACGCCACCACCGGTGACGGCGAAATGACCGCCGTGCACTTCCTGCGTGTGCTGCGTGACAGCGGCAAGACCGCGTCTGCGCTGGCCGGCGAGATCGAGACCTTCCCCCAGAGCACCATCAATGTAGATGTGCCCAATAAGGTAAAGCATCAGGTGGCGGATATGGAGTGCGTTCACGCCATCCGGGAAAAGATCGCCGGTATCTTTGGCGAAGACGGCCGCGTTATCATCCGCCCCTCCGGCACCGAGCCGAAGGTGCGCGTGATGGTAGAGGGCCGCGACGAGGCCGCCGTCAAGGCAATGGCCAAGGAAGCCGCCGATGTCATCGCTGCAGCCGTGCAGCAACTGTAAGCGTTTTATCCAAACTTGCAGCGCCTGTGTTTTGCAGGCGCTGCTTTTTTATTCATTTGCGCATAAAATCTGAAAAATGCCGCCTTTTTTGCAGAAAATTTTCGTTGTCGAAGAAAATTACTTGAGTTTTTTTCGAAACAGAGGTACAATAGGCAAAAGAGGTGAATATCATGGATCAAATTGATGTGAAAATTCTGAAATGTTTACAGGCGGATGCCCGTGAAAACGCCAGCCTGATCAGTGAAAAAGTAGGTATGTCGGTTTCCGCCGTCATCGAGCGTATCCGCAAGATGGAAGCCAGCGGTCTCATCGAGCGCCATACCACCATTATCAACAACCAGAAGGCCGGCAAAGATGTGACGGCTTTGTTGCAGGTCGCTTTGGAGCATCCCCGTTACAACGATGATTTCCGTGCGGTGGTTCAGGATAACCGCGAGGTGCTGGAGTGCTATTTCGTCACCGGCGAGTTTGACTATCTGCTGAAGGTAGTCACCGGAAACACCGAGAGTCTGGAGCGTCTGCTGAACACCATCAAGTCCATCCCCGGTGTGCAGCGCACCCTGACCAGTGTGGTCATGTCTTCGGTCAAGTTCCAGCCTTCCGTCAGCCCGGATGAGCTGACTTTGAAGGAACGCCGATAAAAAAGCAGTTGTTTTTGGCGGAAATAGCCAAATGAGAAAGATTCTCCTTGACAAGAGCCGCCGGATGAGACTATACTTGATTTATTAGATGTTTGCAGGGGTTTGCCCTGCCGGAAACGGATGGTGCCCGATTGGAAATGCAACGCCCCCACAGCGAGGATGAGATCGCCCGGAAATATTCCCGTTTGGTCTCCCGTGAGGTGCGCCAGTTTTTCCTGCGCAGCATCGGTGACGGAGATGACCTTTATCAAGAGGGTATGATGGGCTTGCTGAAAGCCATCCGTCAGTACGACCCCTTGCGGAACGACAGTTTCGAGGCGTTTGCCACACTCTGTGTCCGCAGCCGGTTGTATGATGCCGTGCGCAGCGATGCCTCTTTCTCCCGACGGGAAGAGCAAGCCATCGAACATCTGGTACAGACCGGTCAGCGCGTTGCCGGCCACGGTACCGACCCCGAGGCCTATGTGCTGGACGGGGAAAGCACCCGAGAGATCCGGGAGATCTTAAACGGCATCCTGTCCTCCTTTGAGGCGGCGGTGCTGGAACCCTATCTGGAGGGGTACTCTGTCCAGGAAATCAGCCAGATGCTGTCCAAAGAACCGAAGGCCGTGCACAACGCCGTCGGTCGGATCCGCAAGAAACTGGCATCTTATCTTCAGCGGTAGCAGGAAACCCCCTGTACGCATAAATATCATTCACCGCATCGCGGAAAAAGAGAGGTAAAAACCATGTACAACGACAAGACTTTGGTATGCAAAGAGTGCGGCAACGAGTTCGTATTCTCTGCCGGTGAGCAGGAGTTCTACGCAGAGCGCGGCTTCCAGAACGAGCCCCAGCGCTGCAAGGCATGCCGTGACAGCAGAAAGCAGGCTGCCCGTGGCCCCAGAGAGTTCTTCTCCGCCACCTGTGCTGCTTGTGGCAAGGAAGCTAAGGTTCCCTTCGAGCCCAAGACTGACCGCCCTGTTTACTGCAGCGAGTGCTTCGCCAAGATGCGTGAAGAGCGCTAACCAATATTTTATATATTGATTCGGAAAGATACCGCCGCACGGCGGTATCTTTTTGCATCTGAAGGAAAGGGGAGGGTGACCCGTGCAAACGCTGGATTCCTATTGCCGCCGGTTATTCGGTGAAAAAGTGTATAAGCTCAGCCTCAGCGGCGGTATGACCTGTCCCAATCGGGACGGCACGCTGGATACCCGCGGCTGCATATTTTGTTCCGCCGGCGGCTCCGGCGAGTTTGCCCAGCAAACCTGTCCCTCTGTGACCGAACAGATCGACCGCGCCCGGGCGCAGGTGGCGGGAAAGTACAAGGGCGATCGGTTCATCGCCTATTTCCAGAACTTTACCAATACCTACGCGCCGGTGCAGCGGCTGGAAGCATTGTTTACCGAAGCGCTGGCGCATCCCAATGTGGTGGCCCTGTCGGTGGGCACCCGCCCCGACTGCCTGCCGCCGGAAACGGTGGCGCTGTTGTCCCGACTCAACCGCATCAAGCCGGTGTGGGTGGAACTGGGTCTGCAGACCATCCATCCGGAAACTGCCGCTTATATCCGCCGCGGCTATGACCTTTCGGTGTATGACCGTGCCGTGCAGGCGCTGGTTGCCGAAGGTATCCACGTGGTGACCCATGTGATCCTGTACCTGCCCGGAGAGACCCGGCAGCAGATGCTGGAAACGGTAGACTACGTCTGCCGCAGCGGTGCGCAAGGCATCAAGCTGCATCTGCTGCAGGTGCTGCGCAGCACCGATTTGGCACAAGCCTGGCTGGAGGGAAAGGTTCCGCTGCCCGACCTGGAGGAATACGCCGCGCTGGTGGGTGATTGCCTCGCGCGCCTGCCCCGGGATATGGTGGTGCATCGCATCACCGGTGACGGGCCGAAGAATCTGCTGCTGGCACCCCTGTGGTGCGGCGATAAAAAACGGGTGCTGAACCGGCTCAATCGGGAAGTGGAAAAATACAAAATTCCTCTCGATAAATCTTGACAACGGTGGTATAATAATTGCTTGAAGGCATCTCCTTTTGAACATACCTGCCACCGGCAGAGAAAGAGTGATACACATGACCAAGATCGATATTTTCTCCGGCTTTTTGGGTGCCGGTAAAACTACCCTCATCAAGAAACTGATGGAAGAAGCCTATCAAGGCGAAAAACTGGTGCTCATCGAAAACGAGTTCGGTGAGATCGGCATCGACGGCGGTTTCCTGCAGGAAGCCGGCGTTGAGATCACCGAAATGAACAGCGGCTGCATCTGCTGCAGTCTGGTAGGCGACTTTGCCAAGGCGCTGGCACAGGTGATGGAAACCTATGCTCCTGACCGCATCCTCATCGAACCCTCCGGCGTGGGCAAACTCAGCGATGTCATCGCTGCCGTCCGCGGTCTGGAAATGGAAAACGTGGAGCTGAACGGCTTTACCACTGTGGCCGATGCCAACAAGTGCAAGATGTATATGAAGAACTTCGGCGAGTTCTACAACAATCAGGTGGAACACGCCAGCACTGTGGTTCTCAGCCGTACACAGGGTATGAAGCAGGACAAACTGGATGCCTGCGTTGCCCTGCTGCGTGAAAAAAATCCCACCGCTATCATCGTTACTACGCCTTGGGATCAGCTGACCGGCGCCCAGCTGCTGGAGGCCATCGAGCGTAAGGATACGCTGGCACAGGCACTGGAACTGCTGGAAGAAGAGCATAAGCATCATCACCACGACCACGAAGAAGAATGCTGCTGCGGCGGTCACCACGACCACGAGCATCATCACCATCACGAGCACGAGGAAGAGTGCTGCTGCGGCGGTCATCACGACCACGAGCATCATCACCACGAGCACGGTGAAGAGTGCTGCTGCGGCGGTCACCACGACCACGACCATCATCACCACGAACACGGTGAAGAGTGCTGCTGCGGCGGTCATCACGACCACGAGCATCATCACCATCACGAACACGGTGAAGAGTGCTGCTGCGGCGGTCATCATGACCACGAGCATCATCACGAGCACGGTGAAGAGTGCTGCTGCGGCGGTCATCATGACCACGAGCATCATCACCATCACGAGCACGAGGAAGAGTGCTGCTGCGGCGGTCATCACGACCACGAGCATCATCACCACGA
>JAFYMZ010000085.1 GCA_017548175.1 Clostridia bacterium
TGACGGCTTCTGCATCAACATCTTGGACACCCCGGGACACCAGGACTTCTCCGAAGACACCTACCGTACCCTCATGGCCGCTGACTCTGCCGTCATGGTCATTGACGGCTCCAAGGGTGTCGAGGCTCAGACCCGCAAGCTCTTTAAAGTCTGTGCCATGCGTCATATCCCCATTTTCACCTTTGTCAACAAGATGGACCGCGAGACCAAGGATCCCTTCGATCTGCTGGACGAAGTGGAGCGGGAACTGGGCATCGAAACGTATGCCATGAACTGGCCTATCGGCTGCGGTAAGGATTTCCAGGGCGTTTATGACCGTGAAAAGAGCCAGCTACTCTTCTTCTCCGGCCTCAATGGCAAAGCAAAGGCCGACAAGATGGAAGTTGATCTCTATGATCCCCAGGTCGCCCAGCTACTGGACAGCGAAAAGAAGCATCAGCAGCTCATCGATGATGTGGAACTGCTGTCCGCCGGACGCGAAATGGACTTTGAGGAAGTTCGAAACGGCCGTCTGTCCCCCGTGTTCTTCGGCTCTGCGCTGACCAACTTCGGTATTGAGCCTTTCCTGGAGAATTTCCTGAAGCTGACCCCTCCCCCGCTGAGCCGTGTATCCGACTGCGGTACTGTGGATGCTTTCGACGAGAATTTCTCCGCCTTCGTGTTCAAGATCCAGGCCAACATGAACAAGGCGCACAGAGACCGTCTGGCCTTCATGCGCATCGTCAGTGGCCGTTTTGAGCGTGATAAGGAATACTACCACATGCAGGGCGGCAAAAAAATGCGTCTGTCTCAGCCTCAGCAGTTGATGGCTGCCGAGCGTGAGATCGTGGAAGAAGCCTACGCCGGTGACGTGATCGGTGTGTTCGACCCGGGCATTTTCTCCATCGGTGATACCATCACCGTGGCCAATAAAAAGTTCAAGTATTCCGGCATCCCCACCTTTGCGCCCGAACATTTCTGCCGCGTGTCCGCCAAGGACTCCATGAAGCGCAAGCAGTTCGTCAAGGGCACGGAGCAGATCGCCCAGGAAGGCGCCATCCAGATCTTCAAGGTCCCCAACTCCGGTATGGAGGAAGTGATCGTCGGTGTGGTCGGCGTGCTGCAGCTGGAAGTGTTCGAGCACCGCATGAAGAACGAATACGGCGTAGATCTACGGATGGAGCATCTGCCCTATGAAGAGATTCGCCGCATCGACAGCTACCCTGGCGACCTGGAGCTGCTGAATTTGGGTAGCGACGCCGAACTGTTGGAAGACTACCATGGCAACAATTTGATGGTCTTCTCCAGCTACTGGGCCATTGATTTCACCTGCCGCCGCAATCCCGGCTTGAAAGTGTCCGAGATCGTGGTAGACGAAGGCTAAGCCTGATACCATCGTAACTTTGACCATATCCCCCCAGAAAAAATTGATATGGCAGTATTTTTACAAAGGAGATATTTCTATGCGTAAACTCACCGCCTATGTTCTGACCCTGCTGATGTTACTGTGTGTCATCGTACCGGCAACCGCCACCAACGATCCCCAGCACATCTACTCCAACGCTGCGAACTCCGGCGTTCGCCACGAAGTTTGCACCACGCTGGACGGCACCACCGTGGAAACCTATTACACCGGCGACTACACCTTTGAAACACTGTCTGCCATGAGCGGCGATGCTCTGCTGCAGGTCCTGCGCACCCTGATGGTCAGCACACACAGCTACCAGACCAGCTACGACGAGTGCCGCGATCTGTCCGTGATCACCGACTGTGAAAACGGTGACGGCACCAGTATCAACCTGCTGTACTCCAGCTTCGTTACCGACAGAAAAGGTTATATCAACGACACCTCCAAGGGCTGGAACCGTGAGCACGTTTGGCCCAAGAGCTTGGGTGGTTTTAACACCACCGGTGCCGGCGCTGACCTGCACCACATTCGTCCTACCGACTCTTCTCTGAACGGCACCCGTGGCAATGACAAGTATGGTTATGCTACCGGCACCATCAAAGAAATGTACGGCACCGTCGTAACCAACGGCGCACACGGCGGCAAGAAGGGCGGCGGCTACATGGAGCCTCTGGACAATGTCAAGGGTGACGTAGCTCGTATCTGCCTGTACGTATGGGCTCGCTACGGCGGCGAGCTGAGCAAGTGCAGCGCCATCACCAATGTATTCCAGAGCGTAGATGTGCTGCTGGAGTGGCATGAGATGGATCCCGTGGACACCTGGGAGATGGGTCGCAACGAAGTAGTCTATGCCATCCAGGGCAACCGCAATGTGTTCATCGATTACCCCGAGCTGGCATGGCTGGTCTTTGACCGTGAAGTGCCCGAAGATGCCATCACCCCTTCCGCCAATGACAACAACTGCGAGCACGCAAACACCGAGCTGCGCAACACCAAAGAAGCTACCTGCGCTGAGCAGGGTTTCTCCGGTGACATTTACTGCATGGATTGTGACAAGCTGGTGACCGCTGGTGTCGCCGTGCCTACCACTGCGCACAAGAACACCGAAATCCGTGGTGCTTGGGACGCTACCTGCGCCAAGACCGGATGCACCGGCGATGTCTACTGTCTGGATTGCAACAAGACGGTGAAGGTTGGCGATCTGATTCCCGCCACCGGCAATCACAAGTTCAGCGATTGGATCAGCAACGAGGAATTCGGCTGCCGCACCTGCACCGTATGCAACTTGGAAGAAGTAGATTACAACCGTGCAAAGTCCGCACCGGATGTCAACTGGACCGTGATCATCATTGCCGCCGTGGCAGTGGTGGCCGCAGGCAGCCTGACTGCCGTTGCGCTGAAGAAGAACAAAAAGAACTAATCGCAAACAGAAAATCCCAAATCGTCAAGCTGGGTTTTGACGGTTTGGGACTTTTTTGACACCCTGAAATGCCCAGGCAAGCGACCGCTTGCCTGGGCATTGTTTGTTATTTCAGATTGTAGTTGCTGTTTTCCACTTCCAGGGTTGTGCTATAGAAAGCGGCCATAGCCTCTTCCAAATAGATAGCATCCTTCACACCTGCGGTTTCAAAGCAGGAGTGCATAGCCAGCTGCGGCAAGCCGATATCGGCAGACAGCACAGATACATGGTTCAGAGAAATATTGCCCAGTGTGGAGCCACCAGCCAGGTCTGCGCGGTTGCAATAGGTCTGCACAGGCACATTGACCTTACCGCAGATCTTACGCAACAGAGCGGCCGTGACGCCGTCTGTGGTGTAGCGCTGGTTGGCGTTGAACTTCAGCACGATACCGCCGTTTACCACGGGTGCGTTGTTGGCATCGGCAAATTCAGGATGATTGGGATGCAGTGCATGGGCATTATCTGCAGACACCATAAAGGATTGGCTCACCAACTGATGCAGTTCCAGACCCAGGCTGCCACAGATCCGGGTCAGTACTGCCTCCAAAATAGTGGAATCAGCACCCTGGACAGACCGGGAACCCACCTCCTCACTATCAAAGACACACAGCACAGGAATTGCAGGCGCA
>JAFYMZ010000086.1 GCA_017548175.1 Clostridia bacterium
GACAAACGGCATTTATACATAATAATAAAAAAAAGAAAAATAGCAGAACCGCAAACGCGATTCTGCTATTCTTGGTCGGAGTGACAGGATTTGAACCCACGGTCATATCGCTGTGCGGATATGACCTTCGACCGGGGATCTGATAGAAGAGGCCGTGGGTTCATTTGTGTTCAAAATAAAAATAGCAGAACCGCAAACGCGGTCCTGCGATTTTGGTCCGAGTGACGGGATTTGAACCCACGGCCTCTTGGTCCCGAACCAAGCGCGCTACCAGCTGCGCTACACCCGGATAAAGCCATTTAATTATATCGGGAACAAGCGGAAATGTCAAGGGAAAAGTGTTGACAAATGACGCGGTTAGAAATATAATAAGTTGTAATTGAACAACCATAAATGGCGTTGAGAAGCAGGAGTATCTGTTGCCGGATGCAGAGAGAGGACCCGGACGGTGTAAGGGTTCGTGAGGGCAGGAGAGAAGGTGGGCTTTGAGCCGCGGTACAGAACACGAAAGTCAGTAAGTGCCGCCGTTTTCCGCGTTAAGGAGCAAGGCGCATCTGCGCCGGAGCGCGTGCATAAGCACGAATATGGGTGGTACCGCGAGTGCATCTCGTCCCGTAGCAAGTAATTGCTGCGGTTTTTTTGTTTTTGTTTGAAATTTTATGATACATCAAAGGAGGAAATCATCATGGAACCTCGGAAAGAACTGCCGAAGACCTATGACCCCAAAGAGACGGAAGGCCGTCTGTATGACTTCTGGAAAAGCAGCGGCTTTTTCAATGCAGAAGTAGACCCCAACAAAGAGCCTTACTCCATCGTGCTGCCGCCCCCCAATGTTACCGGTCAGCTGCACATGGGTCATGCTTTTGACAATACCCTGCAGGATATCCTGATCCGTACCAAGCGTATGCAGGGCTACAGCACCCTGTGGATGCCCGGCACCGACCATGCCGGTATCGCGACTCAGATCAAGGTCGAGGAGGAACTCCGCAAGGAGGGCCTGACCCGTTACGATCTGGGCCGTGAAGCCTTCTTGGAGAAGGTCTGGGCCTGGAAAGAAAAGTACGGCAGCCGCATCATCCAGCAGCTGCAGCGTATGGGCGCATCCTGCGACTGGCGCCGCGAGCGCTTTACTATGGACGAAGGCTGCAGCAAGGCTGTTAAGGAAGTCTTTGTCAACCTGTATCAGAAGGGCCTGATCTATAAGGGCAGCCGCATCATCAACTGGTGCCCCAACTGCACCACCGCGCTGTCCGATGCAGAGGTTGAGTACGCTGAGCAGCCCGGCCATCTGTGGCACATCAAGTACCCCATCGTGGGCAGCGACGAGTATCTGGTCATTGCGACCACCCGTCCCGAGACCATGATGGGCGATACCGGTATTGCCGTCAACCCCGAGGACAAGCGTTATCAGCACCTGATCGGCAAGAAGGCCATCCTGCCCATTATGAACCGCGAGATCCCCATCTTTGCTGACGAGTACGTCGAGATGGACTTCGGTACCGGCTGCGTGAAGGTCACGCCTTGCCACGATCCCAACGACTTTGAAATGGGTAAGCGTCACGATCTGGAGTTCATCCTGGTCATGAACGACGATGCTTCCATCAACGAGAACGGCGGCAAGTATCAGGGCATGAGCCGTATGGACTGCCGCAAGGCCGTTGTCAAGGATCTGGAAGAGCAGGGTTATCTGGTCAAGGTCGAGGAGTACAAGCACAACGTTGGTTCCTGCTACCGCTGCCATACCACCGTCGAGCCCATTACCTCTGCACAGTGGTTTGTTAAGATGGAGCCTCTGGCCAAGGATGCACTGGATGTTGTTTACAACGGCGACATCAAGTTCGTGCCCGAGCGCTTTACCAAGACCTATACCAACTGGATGGAGAACGTCCACGATTGGTGTATCTCCCGTCAGCTGTGGTGGGGCCATCAGATCCCCGCATACTACTGCGACGAGTGCGGCCATATGGAAGTCAGCAAGGAAAACGTCACCGTCTGTCCCAAGTGCGGCAGCACCAAGGTCCATCAGGACGAAGACGTGCTGGATACCTGGTTCAGCTCCGCTCTGTGGCCCTTCAGCACCATGGGCTGGCCCGAAAAGACGCCCGAACTGGAGTACTTCTATCCCACCAACGTGCTGGTCACCGGCTATGACATCATCTTCTTCTGGGTTGCCCGTATGATCTTCTCCGGTATGGAGCAGATGAAGGAGCGTCCCTTCAACGACGTCTTTATCCACGGTATCGTCCGTGACAGCCTGGGCCGCAAGATGAGTAAGAGTCTGGGCAACGGTATCGATCCTCTGGAGATCATCGAGCAGTTTGGCGCAGACGCCCTGCGCTTCACGCTGGTCACCGGCGTTGGCCCCGGTAACGACACCCGTTTCTACACCGAGCGTGTGGAAGCAAACCGTAACTTCTGCAACAAGATCTGGAATGCATCCCGCTTCCTGATGATGAACCTGACCTGCGAAGACTTCACCCTGCCCGCCGAACTGGATCTGGAGGACAAGTGGATCCTGAGCAAGTATAATACGCTGGTGCGCGAAGTCACCGAGAATATCGACAAGTACGAGCTGGGTATTGCCGCGGATAAGCTGTACAGCTTCATCTGGGACAACTTCTGCGACTGGTACATCGAGCTGTGCAAGACTCGCCTGATGAATCAGGAGAATGCCGAAGCCAGCCAGCGCGCACAGAAGGTGCTGGGCTATGTCCTGTCCGGTACGCTGCAGCTGCTGCATCCCTTTATGCCCTTCATCACCGAGAGCATCTGGCAGGCACTGCCGCACGAAGGCCCCTCTATTATGGTTTCTCAGTGGCCCAAGGCTGTCGAGGGTCTGGACTTCCCCGCCGAAGAGCGCGAAATGGAAGAGATTATGGCTGCCATCCGTGCTGTGCGTAACCGCCGCAGCGAGATGAACGTGCCCCCCTCCAAGAAGGCTGCACTGATCCTGGTTACCCATAAGCCCGACCTGTTTGCCGGTGCCGAACCCTTCATGAAGCGTCTGGCCTGGGCCAGCGAAGTATCCATTGCGGATACCGCTCCCGCCGATGCCGCCAAGATGGTTTCTTGCGTCACCGAGTCCGTACAGATCTTTATGCCTATGAGCGATCTGGTGGATCTGGACAAGGAGCGCGAGCGCCTGCTGAAGGAAAAGGAGAACGCACTGCAGCAGATCGCCCGCATTGAAGGCAAGCTGAGCAACGAAGGCTTCGTGGCCAAGGCTCCCGCTGCCGTTGTCAATGCAGAGCGCGAAAAGCTGGAGAAGTTCCGCACCGTGGTGGCAAAGCTGGACGACAGTCTGGCTGCCCTGCAGTAAGATGCGGTACGAAGAACAAGTCAATATCATCGAAAGCCTGCCCAGATTTGGGCAGGCTTCCGGTTTAGGTCGCATGCAGCGGCTGATGGCCCGACTGGGCGATCCGCAGAAGGATCTGCGCTTCGTCCACATTGCCGGCTCCAACGGCAAGGGCAGTACGGCCACCTTCTGCGACAGTATCCTGCGGCAGGCCGGGTATCATACCGGTCTGTTTATGTCGCCCTATATCTACGATTTCCGCGAGCGCATCCAGATTTGCGGTGCATTGGTGGATAAAGACCTGTTTGCCCGTGGCTTCGATGCCGTGATGCCTGTGGTGCAGGCAATGGCAGAAGAAGGGGAGCAGTGTGTCCAGTTTGAAGTCATCACCGCGCTGGCACTGTGGATCTTCCGTGCTGCCGCCTGTGAAGTGGTGGTGCTGGAAGTGGGCATCGGCGGCAAGCTGGACAGTACCAACATCATCGATGCGCCCTTGGCGGCGGTGATCACCTCTCTGTCACTGGAACATACCGGGATGCTGGGGCATACGCTGGAAGAGATCGCGGCACAGAAGTGCGGCATCATCAAGCCGGGTTGCCGTGTGGCAGCCTATTGCGACCTGCCCGAGGCGGCCGAAGCCGTGGTGCGGGATACTTGCGCCGGAATGGAAATTCTTCCGGCCATCGCAGACCGCCGCAAGCTGACCGTATTGCGCAACGATGCTACCGGCAGCGTGTATACCTATGCCGGAAAAACCTATCGCATCGCGATGGCAGGTGCCCATCAGGTGTATAACAGCCTGACGGCACTGATGGCGGTGGATTGCCTGCGGCAGGCCGGGCTGGACATTTCGGAAGAAGCCGTGGCAGAGGGCCTTGCCCGTGCCGGCGTTCCCGGACGGCTGCAGTACATTCCCGGCACCCCTGCCGTGCTGCTGGATGGCGCTCATAATCCGGAGAAGATCCGCAGCCTGTGCGCCTTTTTGGATGCCAATTTCCCGGAAACGCCCATTATTAGCGTGATGGGTATGTTGGATACCAAGGATGACGCCGCTTGCGTTCCGCTGGTGGCGGCGCGCAGCAAGGCATTCGTTGCAACGTTGCCGCCGGACGGCCGTGCCGTGCCGGTGCAGCGTCTGCAGGAATTGGCCGCGCCGCATACCGCGGTGTACGGGGCCGAAGACCCTGCCGAAGCGGCGAAACTGGCGCTGCAGTTGTGCCCGTCGGAGGGGTTGGTGCTGGTTTGCGGCTCGATGTATCTGCTTTCGGATGCAAAAGCCGGATTTTCCGCCGGAAACGACAAAATTTGAAACGCTCTCTCGCTATAATAAGACCGTGCAAGTGTTGCACGGTCTTTTCTTTTTATCCCGGACAAGCAAAAGGAGGATTTTATGCTGATAGATTACAGGGAAAGCGACGGCATCCTGCGGGTGCAGCTGACAGGCGAATTGGGGCATCACGAGGCCATCCGTCTAATGCGGGATTTGAGTGACCTTGCCCGATAATTGGTGCCGCGCAAGATGATTCTGGATTGCACACCGTGGTGGGTTCCCACATCAGTGCGGGCGCCAACGGCGAGGAAAATGAGATCATCGCCATCTTTAACCCCCGGGAGAATGACACCGTGGTGACCCTGCCCGAGGGCCAGTGGACCGTC
>JAFYMZ010000014.1 GCA_017548175.1 Clostridia bacterium
CCTTAACGATGAAGAAGCCGATCAGTGCGCCGATGGGCACCAGCAGATAGCCAAAGTGGCCGGCGGCCATCACCTCGCCCAAATAACTGCCGGCAGGCATAAAGCCCACATTGGCACCGGTGAGGAAGAGCACCAGACCCACATAAGTGTAGATCAGACCGATAATGATCTTGCCCAGATGGCGGCCGGTGAGTTTCAGTGAAAAGATCTGGAACAGGCCAAAGAATGCCACGATGGGCAGCAGGCTGACCGCGATCTCGTGCATATAATGGGGCAAGCCATCGGAAAACAGGCCCCAAAGTTCGACGGAATCGTGGACCTCGGGAATGATGAGCATACCCAGATCGGCCTGATCGGGATGGTAGATCATACCCAGTACCAGCACCGCTAGAATGGGGCCGATGGAGCACAGTGCAACCAGACCGAAGGAGTCGTTGGCGGCGTGGCGGTCACTACGGATGGCAGAAATACCGACACCCAGTGCCATAATAAAGGGAACGGTCATGGGGCCGGTGGTAACGCCGCCGGAGTCAAAGGCTACGGCACGGAAATCTTCCGGCACGAAAAATACCAGCACAAAGGCCAGCACATAGAACACGACCAGCATCCGATTCAGCGCGATACCGAACAGCATACGCAGCAAGGCACATACCAGAAACAGACCCACGCCCAGTGCAACGGCATAAATCAGCACGGCATTGGGTACGGAGGGCACCTGCTGTGCCAGTACCTGCAGGTCGGACTCGGAGACGGTGATGATGACACCCAGCACAAAGCTGAGCAGCACGATGACCCAGAGTTTCTTACTCTTGGTCATACGGGCACCCACCTTTTCGCCCATAGGGGTCATAGACATTTCAGCGCCCAGCGTAAAGAACATCATACCCACGATGACCAGCATCGCACCCAGCAAAAAGCTGAGCAAAATACTGGGGGTCAGGGGTGCAATGGTAAAACTGAGGATCAGCACGATGGCTGCCACGGGAAGCACCGCAAAAACCGACTCTTTTAATTTATTCTGGAGTTTTGCATTCCAAAATTTCAACTCGTCACCTCAGATCAAAACAGTGATATGATACTATTTTAGTGTATCATATTTTTTCTTATGATTCAAAGATTTTTTTGATTCTTTACTGTTTTTTTACCATTTGCAACAAAAAAGACGGGAAACCCCGTCCTTTTTGTTTGAAATTATGCATTTTATCCCTGTTGCACCAAAACATCGTTTTGGTCTGCCACAAGGCGTGCCTGTCCGGATAACGCACCGGTCAACAACCCAGCTGCCAGCGGATCCTCTACCTGTTCGGTAACTTTGCGGCGCAAAGCGCGGGCATCGCCGGGATCCGGCAGCACGGCAAGCGCCGCTTCCACCTGCCCATCCCAAGCAATTTCTAAGCCGGCCCGGCGGGCCTTTTCCGCCAGCTGCTGCAGTTCCCGTCGGGCGATCTGCCGCAGGTCGGATTCTTCCAATGGACGGAAAAAGACCACCTTGTCCAGCCGCCCCAGCAGTTCGGGGCGCAGCACGCGGCGCACTTCCTGCAGCACGGACTCCCGTCTGGCTTCCCCGTTCCAAGCTCCGCCGAAGCCGGTACGGCGGCCGCCGGCGGCTGCATCACAGCCCAGATTGCTGGTGAGGATGACGATGGCGTTCTGGAAGCTCACCCGGTCGCCCTGTCCGTCGGACAGCACCCCCTCCTCTAAAATCTGCAGCAGCAGATTGAGCACATCGGGGTGCGCCTTTTCGATCTCGTCCAGCAGGACTACCGATGCCGGATTCTGGCGGATGCGCTCGGTGAGCTGACCGCCCTCGCCATACCCCACGTATCCCGGCGGTGCGCCGATGAGACGGGAGACGGTATGTTTTTCCATATACTCGCTCATATCCAGCCGCAGCAGCGCGCGTTCTGCACCGAACAGGCTGCGCGCCAGCGCCCGTGCCAGACTGGTTTTGCCCACGCCGGTAGGGCCGCAAAACAAAAAGCTGCCCACCGGCCGGCAATCGGTACCGAAGATATCGTTGCGGCGCAGGGCATCGGCTACGGCGCGGACGGCCTCCGGCTGTCCCACCACCTGCGCGGCAAGATCTTCCGTCATCTGTTCCAGACCGCCATCGCCCAAGGGGCGCTGGGTATCCCGTCCCAACCGCTGGCGCAGCACGGTCTCGACCGTGGCCGCAGTCAAGGTCGGGTCCCGGTTCAGCGCGGCGGCGGATGCCGCTTCGTCCAACAGGTCAATGGCCTTGTCGGGGAAGCATCGACCCACCAGATACCGCCCGGACAGTTCCACCGCGGTGTGGATGGCCTCGTCCCCGATCTCCAGATCGTGATGGCTTTCGTAGCGGCCGCGCAAGGCCCGCAGCATTTCTTCCGTCTGTGCCGGGGTGGGCTCCCGCACCTCTACCGGCTGAAAGCGCCGGGCCAAAGCGCTGTCCCGGCGGATATATTTTTTGTATTCTTCTGAAGTGGTGGCACCCATCAGCTGCAGCTGCCCACGTGCCAAGGCAGGTTTGAACATATTGGCGGCATCGATGGCGCCTTCGGCCGCGCCGGCACCGGCAATGGTATGCAGTTCGTCGATGAACAGCACCACGTCCCCTGCATTGCGGATCTCTTCCAGCGCGGCGCGCACCCGTTCTTCGAACTCGCCCCGATACTTGGTGCCGGCCACCATACCGGCCACATCCAGCGCAATGAGCCGCTTGCCGGCCAGTGCCGGCGGCACTTCACCGGCGGCCATACAAACGGCCAGCCGCTCGGCGATGGCGGTTTTTCCCACGCCGGCAGGCCCCAGCAGCACCGGATTGCTCTTTTGCCGACGGGCAAGGATGCGGATGACCTGCTGGGTCTCGTTGTCCCGCCCCACCACCGGGTCATAGCCGCCGGCAGCTGCGACGGCGGTCATATCCCGGCCGAACTGCAGCACCAGCTTCAGTTCGTTGCGCCGGGGGCGCTCCTGTCTGCCGTACTGCCGCCGCGCAAGGCGCTGGCGCAGTTCCTCGGTGTCGGCACCGCAATCCACCAGCAGGCGGAATCCGCCCCCCTGCTCCAGCCGGATCACCGCCAGCAACAGATGCTCGGTGGTGATGGTGTCGGCCAGCGCGGCATCGGCGATGACGGCGGCCTGTTCAATGACGGCGGCGCCTTCCTGACTGAGGGCTACCGAGCGGATGCTCCCCCGAGGCGGCGCCTGACAAAGCGCCTGCAGCAGTTGCCGGTCGGTCAATCCCTGCTCCAGCAGCAGGCGGCGCGCAGGGGTGTCTTCGCCGTAAAGTCCCAGCAAAATATGCTCGGAACCGATGCAGGTCTGGCACAGTTGTCTGGCCACGGAATAGGCCCGGGAAAGTGCCGCCCGGGCCGGCGGCGCAAAACGGCTGTCGTTCATTTCTTGCGATCCTTTACGGTAGAAAATCGGTCCGGATGGGGTGTGGTCATGGCGGCGCTGTTCCCCGGCTGGCGCAATTCGGGGGCAATATGATCTTTCGGTTTCATCGCAATTCCTCCCTGTTTCTTTCCGTATTGTCTGCAAAAACCGAAAGAATATTTGCATTTGCCTATTGTATTTTTTGAAAAATATGCTACAATGGAGATACTATAAAAAGGAGGTACTTTATCATGAAGATTACTGATGCTTGCATTGGTTGCGGCAGCTGCGCTGCTCAGTGCCCCGTCGGCGCTATCGCTGATCAGGGTGGTTCCTACCAGATCGATCAGGGCGCTTGCATTGGCTGCGGCGCTTGCGCTGGTCAGTGCCCCGTCGGTGCTATTGTCGACTAATTCTCGATAAGGACACACAACCTTGAAGGCCGCTCTCGCAAGAGGGCGGCCTTTTGCTTTCCTTTTTAGGCTTGTCAAAGCGATTGCCCCGTGATACAATCAGGGAGGAAAAATCCTATTACTATGAATCGAGGCATTTGCTTTATGAAAAAGAATATCGGTATTCTGGGCGGCATGGGTCCCTTGGCCACTGCTGACCTGTTCCGCAAGATCGTGCTGATGACCAAGGCCGGCTGCGACAACGAACACCTGCGCATCTTCATCGACAACAACGCCAACATCCCCGACCGCACCGGCGCCATCCTGCAGGGCGGCAAGGATCCCGTGGAAGAGATGAGCAGCGCGCTGCACAATCTGGTGCAGTGCGGCGCTGACTGCATTATCATGCCCTGCAACACCGCTCATTACTTCCTGCCCCGTCTGCAGGCGCGGCTGTGCGCCCCCGCCCGCGCCCATACCGCCGAACTGCGGCTGGATGCGGCGGCCGCCGCCATCATCGACGGCACCCCCGCGGGGGAA
>JAFYMZ010000087.1 GCA_017548175.1 Clostridia bacterium
ATTTTGGCCGCTAACAAGGCGATGGCCGACCGTGCCCTGCGTGTGCTGGCGTGCGCCGAACGTGTTTGGACGGCGGCTCCCGCCAATTACGAACCCGCCACGCTGGAAACCGAGTTGTGCTTTGCGGGGCTTACCGGTATGATCGATCCCGTTCGCCCCGAAGTGAAGGATGCCATTGAGCAGTGCCGCACGGCAGGGATTCGCCCCATTATGATTACCGGTGATCACGTGGATACCGCCATCGCCATCGCCGGAGAACTGGGCATCCTGCAGGGCGGCCGCCGTGCCGTCACCGGCGCCCAGCTGGACGAAATGGACGACGCAACCTTTGCCGCCGAACTGCAGAACATCGCCGTGTACGCCCGCGTGCAGCCCGAGCATAAGACCCGCGTGGTCAACGCTTGGCGCGATGCCGGCTTCATTACCGCCATGACCGGTGACGGTGTCAACGACGCGCCTTCCATCAAATCGGCCGACATCGGCGTGGGTATGGGCATCACCGGTACCGACGTTACCAAAAACGTGGCCGATATGGTGCTGACCGACGACAACTTTGCCACCATTGTCGGCGCCGTGGAAGAAGGCCGCCGCATTTACGACAACATCCGCAAAGCCATCCAGTTCCTGCTGGGCTCCAATATGAGCGAGGTCATCAGCATCTTTGTGGCTACCCTGATGGGCTTTGTCATTCTGAAGCCCGCCCATCTGCTGTGGATCAATCTGGTCACCGACTGCTTCCCCGCACTGGCGCTGGGTATGGAAGCCGCCGAACCGGACATTATGCGCCGCAAGCCCCGCTCTGCCAAGGCCGGTATCTTTGCCGGCGGTATGGGCTTTGACGTGGCCTATCAGGGCGCGATGGTAGCAGCGCTGGTGCTGCTCAGCTACTTCATCGGCCATTATATGGAAGCCGGTGTCTGGGAGATCGCTTCCAGCGCAGAAGGCACCACCATGGCCTTCCTCACCATGAGTATGGCCGAGATCTTCCATAGCTTCAATATGCGCTCCCAGCGCGGCAGTATCTTCCGTCTGGGCACGCAGAACAAGGTGCTGGCACTGGCCGCCGTGGCCACGCTGCTGGCTACCACCGCCGTTTGCGAGATCCCCTTCCTGGCCGCAGCCTTCGGGTTCACCGGCATCAGCCTGATCGAGTATCTCATCGCCATCGGCTTGGGTCTGTGCGTCATCCCCGTGGTAGAAACCGTCAAGTTCTTCCAGCGCCGGGCCGCAAAAAACTAAGATTGCACGCAGAGCGGGATCCGTGGTATTATAAAGAAAAACGGGTCCCGCACCCAAGGGAGGCTTCAGATGAAACGGAACCCACTTCGCTGGAAAGACGCGCTGCGCACGGTCGTGATCTTGCCGGTCATCTTTCTGCTGAATATTTTCCTGCAAGAGGTCTTTGACACCCGCACCCTCATCCCGATGATCTTCGTGCTGGGTGTGTTCCTCATCTCCCTGAGTACCGACGGCTATTTTTGGGGCATTCTGGCATCGCTGGTCAGCGTGCTGGCGGTAAACTATACCTTCACCGCGCCTTACTATGCCTTTGACCTGATTTCTCCGGTGTGCCTTGCCTCTGCTGCGGTTATGCTGCTGGTTGCCGTGCTGACCAGTGCCATTACAACCAAAAGTAAGGTCAGCCAGCAGTTAAAGGTAGAAGGCGAGCGCGAGCGTATGCGCGCCAATCTGCTGCGGGCGGTGTCCCACGATTTGCGCACGCCGCTGACCTCCATTTACGGCGCCTGTTCTGCCGTGCTGGAAAACTACGATTCGCTGACCCCTGCGCAGACGCAGAAATTGCTGGGCGAAGCCCGTTCCGATGCGGAGTGGCTCATCCGTATGGTGGAAAACCTGTTGTCGGTGACCCGTCTGGACAGTGGTCAGGTGGCACTGAACAAGCAGGACACCGCGCTGGAAGAATTGATCGATGCCGTTCTGACGAAGTTTTACAAGCACTGCCCCGAATGGGACGTGCAGCTGACGATGCCCGAGGAGTTCATCACGATCCCCATGGATGCGATGCTCATCCAGCAGGTGCTGCTGAACCTGCTGGAAAATGCCGTGTATCACGCAAAGGGTATGACCGAACTGCATCTGCAGGTGCGTATGAAGAAAAAGCAAGTGATGTTTTCGGTGTGGGACAACGGCTGCGGTATCCCCGAAGAGCAGCGCCGCAGGATGTTCCTCGGTGAACTGAACCGGTCGCAGCTGGTGGCCGATGGCAGCCGCCGCAATATGGGCATCGGCCTGTCGGTGTGCGCCGCCATCATCAAGGCCCACGGCGGATGGATCTGGGCGGATAATCGGCCGGAAGGCGGCGCGATTTTCCGCTTTTACCTGAACTTGGAGGATGGATATGAGCAATAATAAATATAAGATCCTTGTGGTAGAGGACGACAGCAACATCCGCAGCTTTGTCCAGACCATTCTGGAGTCAAACGACTATCAGGTGCTGACGGCCGGCAACGGCCGCAGCGGTCAGCTGCAGTGCGCTTCCCATCGGCCGGATCTGGTGATCCTGGATCTGGGTCTGCCCGATATGGATGGTATTGATTTGATCGAAACGGTGCGTCAGGGCGACCATACCCCCATCATCGTGCTGTCGGCCCGCACCGACGAAAGCGACAAGGTGCTTGCGCTGGACCGCGGCGCCAACGACTATATCACCAAGCCCTTCGGCACGGCAGAACTGCTGGCCCGCGTCCGCGCTGCCCTGCGCAACAGCGGCCGCCGCGCAGAAAGCGCCGCATCGGACGGAAAATTCTTGCTGCACGATCTGGAGATCGACTATGACCGCCGCCGGGTCCTTGTGGCCGGGCAGGACACTCGCCTGACCCAGACGGAGTATAACATCGTGGCACTGCTGTCGGCCCACGCCGGCAAGGTGCTGACCTATGCCGCCATCATCCGGGAGGTATGGGGCGCTGCCGACGAAGGCAGCACCAAAAAGCTGCAGGTAAATATGGCCAACATCCGCAAGAAGTTCGGCTGCCGCCCCGGTGATAACCGGTATGTGGTCAACGAACTGGGCGTAGGCTATCGGATGCGTTCTGACGAAGAAGACCTGCATTAACAGCATGAAAAACACCCGCGTTCCGTGACGGAACGCGGGTGTTTGTCTGTATCCGGATAGCAATTACAGGGTGCCTTGCACCTGCGCCACAAAGGCCTTGCCCGGTTCGCTGAGGCCGGTGTTCTTGCGGGTGACCATTTCGGGCTTTCGAAATGAAAGGCAGGATTTCAGGTTTTGCCGCGGTTTTTTGCATCAGTAAAGAGGCGGTAAAGAATGCCTGTCCGGGGTCAAAACCGACAGAATTTTCGTTGACCCGCGACTGCCTGTTTTATATAATAGAAACGCTGAGCCCATGGGCAAAGGCAACGCATATGAAAATTATCTGTGAAAGAATCATAAAACGAATGGAGCAAATGAATCTATGCAAGTATCCGACATCCTCGGTCTGTTTGGAGGCTTAGCCCTCTTCCTGTACGGTATGCAGATGATGAGCGGCGGTCTGGAAGCCGCTGCCGGCAACCGTATGAAAGAAATCCTGGAAAAGTTAACGTCCAACCGCATTTTGGGCGTGCTGGTGGGTGCGGTCATCACCGCCGTCATCCAGTCGTCCTCTGCCACTACCGTTATGGTGGTGGGCTTTGTCAACTCCGGTATGATGACCCTGCAGCAGGCAGTGTGGATCATTATGGGTGCCAACATCGGTACCACCGTCACCGGTCTGCTCATCTCGCTGGATGTGGGCGCGCTGGCCCCCCTGTTCGCCTTTATCGGCGTGGCGATGGTGGTCTTCCTTAAGTCCCCCAAGGCACACCACATCGGCAACATTCTGGCCGGTCTGGGCGTGCTGTTCATCGGTATGGATATGATGAGCGCCGCTATGTATCCCCTGCGCGAGTCCGAAGCCTTCATCTCTCTGATGACCCGCTTCTCCAACCCCGTACTGGGCATTGCGGCCGGTGCTGTCTTTACGGCGCTGATCCAGTCCTCCTCGGCCTCCATCGGTATCCTGCAGGCGCTGGCCAACGGCGGCCTCATCGGTCTGAAAGGCTCGATGTTCGTGCTCTTCGGTCAGAATATCGGTACCTGCATCACCGCAGTTCTGGCTTCTGTGGGCACCACCCGCAATGCAAAGCGCACCACGCTGATCCATCTGATGTTCAACCTGATCGGTACCACCGTATTTACTGCGCTGGCACTGGTGCTGCCCATTGCTGACTGGATCATCGCGCTGGTACCCGGAGCACCTGCCGGACAGATCGCAGCAATGCACATTGCCTTTAACGTGACCACCAGCCTGCTGCTGATCCCCTTCGGCACCTATCTGGCTGCCGCAGCCACCAAGCTGCTGCCCGATACCGCCGAGCCTGAAGTCGCCGAAACCTCGCTGGCCGACCTGCTGGAGGGCGACCTGTACCGCGGCCGCAGCCTGTTCGGCTCCTCTGCCATCCAGATGGACGTGCTGTCCCACGAGATCCGCCGGATGCTGGTGCTGGCCGGCGACAATCTGGACAAGAGCTTCCGCGCCATTCAGGGACAGGGCGGCAAGGCCGAACTGGACGAAGTAAATACCGTGGAAGAGACCATCAACGGTATGAACAAAGAGATCTCCCGGTATATTGCCCGCATCCTGTCCTTTGAAAAGAGCGATAGCGCCATCGCCGCCATCGAAGAATACTTCCGTGTCACCGGCGATGCCGAGCGCATCGGCGACCACGCCCAGAACATTGCCGAGTATACCCAGATGATCCGCGACAAGAAGATCGAGTTCTCTGCCGAGGCCCGTTCCAACATCCGGCAGATGCAGGAAGTGACCGGCAAGATGATGCAGATGCTGCTGTCCGATCCCGAGGACGCCGCCGAGTGGCTGAGCAACATTGCCGGCATCGAGCAGCAGATCGATGATATGACCGAAACCTTCCGCGAGCGCCAGCTGCAGCGGATGCGTCAGGGTCTGTGCTCCGAGGAAGCCTGCGTGTTGTATGCCGAGCTGCTCACCGACTTCGAGCGTGTGGGTGACCACGCCCTGAACATCGGCCAGGCCTTCGCAAAGATCGCCATGGCAAACTAAGCATATTCCTATCTCTTTCATAACGAAACGCCGTCAGCGCAGTGCCGTTGGCGGCGTTTTCCTGTTTTTCTAAAGTTTACAGATTCCTGTAGAAATGCAGCGGCATTTCCTGTACAATAAAGACGGTAAGTTCACGAAAGAGAGTGTGACTATGGGAATCTTTTTAACACTGGCGTTTTTGTTCTTCATCGGCAGTCTTGCCGGCTGGCTGCTGGAACTGGTCTACCGCAACTGGAAAGACCCCAGCCATCGGTTCATCAATCCCGGCTTCTGCACCGGCCCTTATGTGCCCCTGTACGGCTGCGGTCTGTGTCTGCTGTACCTGATCGCCTCACTGGAATCGCAAAATCTGGTGGCACATCCCGTGGGCAACAAGGTGCTGCTGTTTGTGATGATGGCGGTGGCGATGACCCTCATCGAATACATTGCCGGCGAGTTTTGCCTGCGGGTCTTGCAGGTGCGCCTGTGGGACTACTCCGACCGCTGGGGCAATCTCCGCGGCATCATTTGTCCCACCTTCTCCTTTTATTGGTCGGTGTTGGGCGCCCTGTATTACTTCTTGGTGCATCCGCACGTGCTGGATGCCCTCAACTGGCTGTCCCGCAATCTGGCCTTTTCCTTCTTTGTGGGAATGTTCTTCGGCGTGTTTATCATTGACGTGGTGCATTCCGCACAGATCGTCGCCAAACTGCGCAAGTTCGCGGCAGACCATCAGGTGGAGGTGCGGTACGAAGGCATCAAGGCCCGCATCCGGGAAAATCGGCAGGAATTGGCCGCAAAGTATCAGTTCTTCCGCCCGTTCCGCACCGAAATGCCCCTGCATGAGTTCTTAGAGACGCTGGTGGAAGAAGTGCGGCAAGATGTGAAAGAGGACATTCAAGAGGCCATTGCCTGGCGTAAGCGCTCCGGTCCCCGCCGGTAAACGCACCGCCGAAAGAGAGGACGAAAAATATGATCAAAATCTTATTTGTATGTTTGGGCAACATCTGCCGCAGATCCCCACAAGGCAGGCCTTGCGGGGTCCCCGCGATGAAATAAAAATCGCCGGAGTGAATCCGCCGATTTTGTGCGGCGCATCCGCGCCGAAGATCGGGCTGCGGAAAATGTGCAGCCGAAAGAAAGGACGAAAAATATGATCAAAATCTTATTTGTATGTTTAGGCAACATCTGCCGCAGCCCTATGGCAGAGTTCGCCATGAAGGATCTGGTGCGCCGGGAGGGCGTGGCCGATGCCTTCCGGATCGATTCCGCAGCCACCAGCACCGAGGAATTGGGCAACCCCGTCTATCCGCCGGCGCGGCGTAAACTGGCCCAGCAGGGCATTTCCTGCGACGGAAAGACCGCCCGACAGATCGAAAAAGCCGACTATGACCGCTACGACTACATCATCGGTATGGATCACAGCAACCTGCGCAATATGCAGCGGGCCTTTGGCGGCGACCCGGCCGGCAAACTGAGCCTGCTGCTGGATTACACTGACCGTCCCGGTCAGGTGGCCGACCCTTGGTACACCGGCAATTTTGATGCCACGTGGCAGGATGTGTCCGAAGGCTGCCGCGGCCTGCTGGACAAACTCCGCAGAGAGGGCAAGGTATAAGCAAAACCCCCGGAAACGGCCGTTTTTTCGCAATTTTTGATTGCGAAAGCGGAACTGCCGTAGTATGATACAGGCAGAACCCCCTGTGGGCACGAAAGGAGCAATCTTATGATCCAAAAGGTTACGGAGATTTTTGAAAAAGTCCGCGCTGCCACCGGCCTTGTGGGCGGTGCCGCCGTGCTGATCCGCAACGGCGAGGCTGAAACCTGCTATTTCGGATATTCCGACCGGGAGAAGGGTCTCCCCATTTCGGAAAAAACCTATTTTGATATCGCATCCTGCACCAAGAGCTTTACCGCAATGACCGCCGCACTGGCGGTGGACAAGGGATGGTTTGACTGGGATACCCCGGTGAAGCAGTATCTGCCCACCTTCGGCGTGGCCGACCCGGACCGTTCCGCAAAGATCACCGTCCGTGACCTGCTGTGCCACCGTACCGGTCTGCCCCGACAGGATTTCATCGACCACCTGCAGAACCCCAACCGTGACGAGGTGTGCGAGAGCTATCGTTTCTTGGAGGCCACCGAGCCTTATGGACAGGTCTATCAGTACAGCAATCAGATGTACGTTTACTTCGGCTATGTGCTGGAGCACATCACCGGCCGCGGCTATGAACAGTGGCTGATGGAAGATCTGGCCAAGGGCGCAGATCTGGGCATCCGCGTGCGCAGCGTCCCCGGCTGTATGGAGGGTCTGGAGCACGCCAAGCCATACCGCACCAACGGCAAGGATGCCTGTCTGGTGAAATATTCCCTGTGCCCCTCCGGCGCACCCGACGGTTCGGTGCGCGCCCGCATCGGCGATCTGGAAAAGTGGATCCGCCTGATGTCCACCGGTGCCAAGGAACTGATCTCCGAGACCCAGTATCAGCAGCTGCTGAAGGAAAACATCCGGACCGGCCCCGCACCCGAGGGCAGAGACCCCATCTATTATGCCATGGGTTGGCGCGGCACCCGGCGCGGCGGTAAAAAACTGTACTACCATTCGGGCGATATGAAGGGCTTCAACGCCATGATGGGCTTCTTGCCCGGCGAGAACAGCGGCTTTGCCGTGGTGGTAAACACCAACGGCACCGGCGTCCACGAGATGGTGGGTGAGTGCCTGCTGGATATGCTGTGCGGCACCGAACTGGCCGACGTGGATCGCTCCATCGCGGCGTGGCGTCAGGACCGCGCGCAGTATGATGCCAGACGGCAGCAGCTGGAAGCACTGCCCCTTGCCGCAGGCGTAGAACCCGGCACATACGAAAATCCCGCTTACGGCCCCTGTGCCATCGTCGTAGAGGAGGGCAAGGCCTTCCTGCAGTACGGCGTGATGCGCTATGAACTGCGACAGGGCGACGGCGAACTGATCGGCTATTGGAAGTCGCCGCTGGTGGCGCAGGATTACGACTCCATCACCGTCCGCAAAGACGGCGAAGACCTGCTGATGAACACCGGCGAAAACATCCTGTGGCTGCCCTTCAAAAAGACAAAGTAAACAACAAAAAACCGACCTATGATCTTTCATAGGTCGGTTTTCCTTTTATGGATGGTTTGTTATGCGGCCTGCTTGTCCTGCTTTTTTGCCGCCAGCTTGCGGCAGACAAAGAGGATGGAATACATGGCGGTCAGCGCAACGGCAGCCAGAATGGCCAGACCGGGCAGGTGGGTGCCCATATGCTCCTGGAACCAGAAGACCAGCGGCGTGCCCTCCTCGCCGTACATCAGGAACATAAAGTTGGTGTCGAAAATCAGGTTGAAGATGTAAATGGGCACCGCCAGACCAAAGACCAGGCCGATGCATTTGGGCAGCTGCTTGACACTGGGCTGCAGCTCACCGCCCACCGTCATCATGACGGGATAGGCTACCAGCAGGATATGTACGGTAAAGCTATGGATGGACATATAATTCCACACCGGCAGTTCCAGCCAGTTGGCAAACAGCAGGGCGGCGGCAGCACCGGGAATACAGATGCCGTACAGGAAATTATCCACCGTCTTGGTGCGCTTGCAGGCGTGCACGGCAATGAGGATAATGTTTACGCTGCACAGATGCAAGGGCAGGTGGCTGACGGCAAACTGGTCAGTGACGATCAGGAAAATATCGCGGGTCACTTCTTCCAGTACGATCAAAATTGCCATTACCACCTGGATCTTGCGGCGGCGGCGGGCGTCAGACTTGCGGTACAGCAGGGAAATGCCTGCGATAAACAGCGCCGCGGCGGCCAGCCAGCACAGATGCTCGATGCCGTAGTGATTGATGCCCAATCCCTCGGGCACGGTATCGGAGGTGTAGAAAAAGTTTTCCATCATATTGGTGTCTCCCCTCAAAAATGGGGCAAAAGGCGCACGGCCCTTGCCCCGGTCTCTTTATTTCTGTTCGGACAGATGGGTATCCAGATACTGCTTCATAGCGACAAAGGTACTGTCGCTGATGGCGTGCTCGATCTTGCAGGCGTCGGCGGTGGCGGTGGCGTGATCCACACCGATGGCGGTGAGGAACTGGGTCAGCATGGTATGGCGGCAATAAATTTTCTCCGCCACCTCCAGACCTTCTTCCGTCAGGGACAAAAAGCCGCTTTCGTCGGCCACCACATAGCCGTCCTTCTTCAGCAGACTTAACGCACGGCTGACGCTGGGCTTGGAAAAGCCCATATGCTCGCCAACGTCAATGGCCCGCACCGCGGACTTTTCACGGGTCAGCACATAAATGGTTTCCAGATACATTTCGCCGGATTCGTGCAGCGACATGGGCGCATCTCCTTTGCAAGATATTTAACCATTAAAATTTACCACATCTCGCCAAAGATTGCAAGGCGCTTTTCCCCATCTGCCTGCCGGATTTGGGAAAAAGTATCAATTTTAGCAAAAAACGCTTGACAAATGGGAAAAAATCCCGTATGATAACATAAGGTTAGCGAAGGCTAACTGATTTATAAGCGAAGCGGTTAGCCTATGCTAACTGGTGAATAGAAAGAAGGCTGCACGATGAAAACATTGCGAGAGATCAAGGTAGGCCAAGCCACCACCGTGGTAAAACTGCACGGCGAGGGCGCAGTGCGCCGCCGCATTATGGATATGGGCATCACCAAGGGTGTCGAGATCTACGTGCGCAAGGTAGCGCCGCTGGGCGACCCCATCGAGATCAATGTGCGCGGCTATGAACTGAGCCTGCGCAAAGCCGATGCCGAAATGGTAGAAGTGCTGTAACCCCCAAGAAGGAGAACCACTATGAGTTTTAAGATTGCCCTTGCCGGTAACCCCAACTGCGGCAAGACGACCCTGTTTAATATCCTCACCGGCTCCAACCAGTACGTGGGCAACTGGCCCGGCGTTACCGTGGAGAAGAAGGAAGGCGCCCTGAAGGGTCACAGCGACGTGATCGTGCAGGACCTGCCCGGTATCTATTCTCTGTCTCCCTATTCTCCCGAGGAGCAGGTGACCCGTACCTATCTGGTGAACGAGCATCCCGACGCCATTCTGAACATCGTGGACGGCACTAACATCGAGCGCAACCTGTACCTGACCACCCAGCTCATTGAACTGGGCCATCCCGTGGTCATCGCCGTCAATATGATCGATCTGGTGCGCAAGAACGGCGATCAGATCGATCTGGAGAAACTGGGCCGTTCCCTTGGCTGCGCCGTGATGGAGATCAGCGCCTTGAAGGGCGAAGGCTGCGTCGAAGCCGCCGAAAAGGCGGTGGAACTGGCCAAGAACCATACCCACGGCGAGATGCCCCACGTGTTCAACGGCAGCGTGGAACACGCGCTGGCACACATCGAAGAATCCATCGAGGGCAAGGTAGAGGAAAACTATCTGCGCTGGTACGCCATCAAGCTGTTCGAGCGCGACGAGATGGTGCGGGACGAACTGCAGCTGGATGACACCCTGCTGTCCCATCTGGAAAAGCATATCGCAGACTGCGAGCGCGAAATGGACGACGATGCCGAGAGCATCATCGCCGACCAGCGCTATACCTATATCGGCAATGTGGTGAACAAAGCCGTCAAGCGCAAAGCCCCCAAGCACGCCATGAGCCTGTCCGACAAGATCGATGCCGTGGTCACCAACCGCGTGCTGGCACTGCCCATCTTTGCCGGTATGATGTTCCTGATGTACGCCATCGCCATGGGCAGCTTCCCCTTCTCCATCGGCACCATGGGCACCGATTGGGCCAACGATGTGCTGTTTGGCCAGTGGGTCCCCAACCTGTTTGACCGGATCCTCACCGGTCTGGGTGTCAGCGGCTGGCTGTACAGTCTGGTGATGGACGGTATTCTGGCCGGCGTCGGCGCCGTTCTGGGCTTCGTGCCCCAGATCCTGGTGCTGAGCTTCCTGCTGAGCATTCTGGAAGACGTGGGCTATATGTCCCGCGTAGCCTTTATTATGGACCGCATCCTGCGCAAGTTCGGTCTCTCCGGCAAGAGTATCATCCCCATGCTGGTCGCCACCGGCTGTGGTGTGCCCGGCATTCTGGCATCCCGTACCATCGAGCAGGAAAATGACCGCAAGATCACCGTTATGACCACCGGCTTTATCCCCTGCGGCGCAAAGATGCCCATCATCGGCCTCTTTGCCGGTGCCGTGTTCGGCAACTCCCCCTTGGTGGCGGTGTCTGCCTTCTTCATCGGTGTGGGTGCCGTCGTCACCTCCGGCGTGCTGCTGAAGAAGTTCAAGGCCTTCGCCGGCAAACCCGCCCCCTTCGTCATGGAGCTGCCCGCATATCACCTGCCTTCCCCCCGTAACATCCTGCGCACCACCAAGGACCGCGGCATGGACTTCGTCAAGCGTGCCGCCACCATCGTCCTCATCAGCTCCATCGTGCTGTGGTTCCTGCAGACTTATGGCTTTGTCGACGGCGCCTTCGTGGCCGTAGAGGACAGCAACACCTCTCTGCTGGCTGCACTGGGCAACGCCATCGCCTGGATCTTCTATCCGCTGGGCTGGATGGGCGATATGGGCTGGAAGGCCACCGTGGCCACCTTCACCGGCCTGATCGCAAAGGAAGAGGTCGTTATGACCTTCGGCACCCTGTATAATTACGCCGGCGAACTCAGCGAGTCCGGTAACGAGATCTGGGCCATGATCGCCGCCGACTTCGGTGCCGCCCGTGCCTACAGCTTCATGATCTTCCAGCTGCTGTGCGCACCCTGCTTTGCTGCCATTGGCGCCATCAAGCGCGAAATGGGCAATGCCAAGTGGACGGTGGGCACCATCGCCTATATGTGCGCCTTTGCCTATGCCATCTCTATGATCGTCTATCAGCTGGGCGGTCTGTTCACCGGCGAAGCCAACTTTGGCATCCTGACGGTCGCCGCCGTTCTGGTGCTGGCAGGTCTGCTGTATCTGGTGTTCCGCAAGGGCTACCGCGGCGAGACCGGCGACAACGCCGTGCCCGGCAAGGCGCGCCGCCGCTAAAGAAAGGAGCACACGATGCCCAACTTTGGCGATGCAATTATTCTGGCCGTCATTGGTCTGGCCGTGTTTTTTGCCATCCGCGTGATGAGAAAGGACCGCAAAAAAGGCGGTTGTGCCGGTTGCTCCGGCTGCAGCGGTCATTGCGGCAGCTGCAAATACAAGCAATAACACAAAGGCACGGGCTCGCCCGTGCCTTTTTCCTTGCAACGTGCCGCAGCGGAATAATAAAAAAGACCAACGGAAGCACTTCCGTTGGTCTTTTGCTTTATTGATCGTCTTCCTTTCGGAAAGCCGGCGTATCGGCCAATGCGGATTTAATCTGCGTTCCCCACGCTGTATAGATCAACATTACGGCACCGTAGAAAGCAACAATGCAAATCAAAGCCAAAACAAACCCGATGCCCTCGCGTGCCATCAAATAACCGATTAAACCGCTTAAAATTATCAGGAAAAACAGCTTGAATTTACTGGTTGGCGTATCCAAGCAGGAAGAGGGAGCGACACCGCAGGTTGTTTCTTCCGCCGATGAAGTCTCTTTGATCAGATAATCGGTACTGACTCCGAAAAACTCACTGATGGCTGCCAGATAGGGCAGGTCGGGGGTGGACTGATCCAGTTCCCATTTGGAAACCGTCTGTCGCGTTACCGAAAGCTGTCCGGCCAGATCTTCCTGCGACATACCACGCGCCTTGCGCAATTGCTGCAATTTCTGTCCAAAGGTCATTGGTCATCGCCACTTTCGTCGGAAGATTTCCTCCATGCCGGAGCATCTGAAAAAGCAGCACGCAGGCAGTCCCCCCAAGCAATCCAAATCAAGAGTGCGGCTCCGCCAAGCGCTGCCGCACACAGCAGGATAAAGATGAATGGTGTCCCCTCGTGCGCCAACAGATATCCCATCAACCCTCTGTAAACGTAAATTCCATCGGAATAAGTCCAAGGATCAACGGCAGATATGATATAAAAGCAAAATACACCCGCGGCACCCAGCAACAAAAGCAAACCGCCTAAAATCAGTTTTGCGTGGGTTTGTGTTTTCTTCCGCGGTATTGCCGCAGAAGTGTCGGCTGCACTGCCGCAGGTTGTTGCTTCCGCCGATGAAGTCTCTTTGATCAAATAATCGGTACTGACCCCGAAAAACTCGCTGATGGCTGCCAGATAGGGCAGGTCGGGGGTGGACTGATCCAGTTCCCATTTGGAAACCGTCTGTCGCGTTACCGAAAGCCGTTCGCCCAAATCTTCCTGCGACATTCCGCGCGCCTTGCGCAATTGCTGCAATTTCTGTCCAAAGGTCATGTCTGCACCTCCTGCCGTGAATCTTGCCTTTATGATACCACAGCCTGTGAAAAATGTCAGCCAATTTCTACGGGAAAATCCGCAACGAACCGTTGCATCGGGCAAAAAAGAACCGACGGCCCGGGTTCGGACCGTCGGAATGGGGTTATTTCAGGTAATCTGCCAGATTATCCAGATTCATTTTGTCGAACACCTTGGTGGTGGTGATCTTGGCTGCTTCGCGCCATTCTGCAATGGTCTGCTGGAAGGCGGCATCCACCGCGGTATAATAGACCTCTTCCTGATGCTCGCTGTAGTAGTTGGCAGACACCGCGGAACGGATCAGAATATAATAGCCGTCGTCGGTGGTATAAATGCCGTCAAACTCGCCGGCAGCCAGATCGAAAGCCGGCAGCAGGAAGGGATAGTCTTGGGCGACCATGGCGTGGGACAGCACCAACGGTTCGGCCAGACCCATCATCTCCGGGTCCTCGTTGTACTCCTCCATAATGGCGGCATAGTCGGCATTGTCCGCCAGCATCGCGCTGAGGGCGGCCTCTGCCTTGGCCTTCTGGGCAGCATCGTCCTCCTCGCTCAAGGGGTTGCCGTCGTCGTCCACCCGGCTGATGCCGATGTACTCAATGGCGATATACTCCGAAACGAAGAACTGGCGCAGATATTCGCTGGTGTACCGATCCTTGTTCTGTTCCAACAGATAATTGTACAGCAGCGAATAGTACATCCCGTTTTCCTGCAGCTTGTCATAGGCGCGGTCGGTGAGGTAGGAACTGTTCAGATACTCCAGATAGGCAGCCGAGCCGCCCAGCTGCTGGATCAGCGCGTCTTTCTCCTGCTGCAGAGTTTCTTTCTGCTCCTTGGAGAGGGAGAGTTTCAGATCCTTGCACTTCTGCCGGATCAGTTCCGCCGTGGCGATCTGCTCCAGCGCTGCCGCCTTCACGGCATCCAGATCACCGGCGGCGCGGTTATAGTTCAGATAAAACGCCACCTCCGAAGCGTCCACGGCGGTGCCGTTGACCTTGATGGCAGTGGGACTGGTGGCACAGGCGCACAAAGACAGCGCCAGCGCACAGACCAAAAGAATGGATAATACTCGCTTCATATCAAAACCTCGCTTCCGGGTTCTGCGCCCGGTGGGTGAAATCAACAGGGGTCATCCGTATTTTAGCACAGTTTCCCCGGGGTGTAAAGTGCGGCATCAGGCGCCGGCAGCCGGCAGCGGGCCAAAGGCCGCGATCAACTGCTGGGATGCCTTCAGGGGATCTTCGCCCGGCTTCAGTTTCAGCGTCACGCAGGGTCGCTCGCCGAAGGTCAGCAAAATGCGGCTGTGGAAAGCGCGCACATCGCAAGCGCGGGATGCGCCCTCCATGGCCTCCGGTGCAAAGAATACCTGCAGGCCGCCGTTCTTCTGACAGATCTCCGACACACCGGCAGCGGTGGCATCCGCCCGCAGCAGGGCGATGTCCAGCAGTGCCTGCGCCGAAGCCGGCAGGTCGCCAAAGCGGTCCAGCAGTTCATCCTGCAGATCCATATAGTCGGCCTTGTCAGTGATCATGGCAATGCGGCGGTACAGATCCACGCGGGTAGCGGCATCCTCCACATAATGCTGGGGCAGACCGGCAGAAACCAGAATGTCGGCGGCGCAGTCGGTGCGCTTGACGGGCGGTTCACCCTTCAGTTCGCCGGTGGCTTCTTCCAGCAGCTGCAGATACATATCGTAACCCACGTCCATCATATGTCCGCTTTGCTCGGCGCCCAGCACGTTGCCGGCACCGCGGATCTCCAAATCGCGCATGGCGATCTTAAAGCCCGAACCGAACTCCGCAAACTCGCGGATGGCCGACAGGCGCTTTTGCGACACTTCGCTGAGGGTCTTGCCCCGGCGGTAGGTCAGATAGGCATAGGCGTGGCGGCTGCTGCGGCCTACGCGGCCGCGGATCTGGTGCAGCTGCGCCAGACCCATATAGTCGGCGTCCTCGATGATGAGGGTGTTCACGTTGGCAATGTCCACACCGGTCTCGATGATGGTGGTGCACACCAGAATGGAGATCTCACCGGCATACATCCGGCTCATCACGTCACTCATGGCTTCTTCGCCCATTCGTCCGTGGGCCACTGCCACCACGGCATCGGGGAAGAAATCCTGCAGCTTTTTCGCCACGCTGCTGATGGAATCAATGCGGTTGTGCAGGTAATAGACCTGACCGCCCCGATTCAGCTCCCGACGAATGGCGTCGCGGATGATGCCGTCGTTGTGCTCCAGCACATAGGTCTGCACCGGCTGCCGTCCCATGGGCGGCTCTTCCAGCACGCTCATATCGCGGATGCCCGACAGCGCCATGTTCAGCGTGCGGGGGATGGGGGTGGCCGACAGGGTCAGTACGTCAATGTCGGTGGCCAGCTGCTTGATGCGCTCTTTGTGCGCCACGCCAAAGCGCTGCTCCTCGTCAATGACCAGCAGACCCAGCCGCTTGAAGTTCACATCCTTCTGCAGGATGCGGTGGGTGCCGATCAGCAGGTCGCAGCTGCCGTTTTTCGCGTGACGCGCGGTTTCGGCCAGCTGCTGGGGCGTGCGGAAGCGGCTCATCATCTCGATCTTGATGGGATAGCCGGAAAAGCGCTGCACGGCGCTGATATAATGCTGTCTGGCCAGCACGGTGGTGGGCACCAGAATGGCCGCCTGCTTGCCGGACAGAATGCACTTCATAATGGCGCGGAAGGCCACTTCGGTCTTGCCAAAGCCCACGTCGCCGCACAGCAGGCGGTCCATGGGATGGGGGCGCTGCATATCGCGCTTGATCTCTTGGGCGCACACCAGCTGGTCCTCCGTCTCTTCATAGGGAAAGGCCTCTTCAAAGCCGCGCTGCCAGTCGTCGTCGGGCAGGAAGGCAAAGCCCGGCTGCTTTTGCCGCTGGGCATACAGTTTGATGAGTCCTTCGGCCAAGTCCAGCGCCGCCTTTTTGGCACGCTGCTTGGCCTTTTGCCACGCGTTGCCGCCCAACTTGGACAGCTTTACGGCGGCGGTATCGGCGGCGCCGATATACTTGCTCACCAAGTCCAGCGCCGTGGCCGGCACGTAGACAAAATCGGTGCCGGCAAAGGCGATCTTCATATAATCGCGCCAAACCTTCTCCACCTGAATGCGCTCCACGCCCACGAAACGGCCGATGCCGTGGTGCTGGTGTACCACCAGATCGCCGGGATGCAGGTCGGAAAAACTCTTCAGATGGTCGCGGTTGGTGTTGGCTTTTTTGGTGCGGGGGCGCTTGGCCGGCTGACCCTCACACAGGATGGCCACCTTGGCCAGCGGGTATTCCATACCGGCCGACAGACCCACCGGCAGCACGCAAATCTTGCCGGGACCGGCCTGCGCCGCGTCGGAAACACAGGGCAGCTCGTGCTGCGCCAACAGACTGCCTAGACTTTGGGCGCGTGCCTTGCCGCCGGTAAGGGCAAAGACGGTATAACCCAGATTCAAATAACTCTCCAGATCCCGCAGCGCGGTCTCCAGACTGCCGCCGTAGGCAGACAACTGCTTGGCGTTCAAGTTCAGCAGCACCTTGGGGGCAAAGCCGGTGGTGGCGGTGAGGAAACTGTCCATCAGCACCGCGCCGTCCTCCAGACGGGAGGCCAGTTCCCGGTCGTCCATGGCATAGCCGCTCTTGCTGGGGGCCAGCACGCCGTCCTCCAACAGATGGGTAATGTCCTCACTCTGCCGATGGGTCAGCCCCTTGGCGCATTCCAAAACCGCCGGCGTGTCGCAACACAAAAAGACGGTGTCCGCCGGCAGATAGGAAAAGGCACTGTGGAATTCGGGGTAAATCAGCGGCAGATAGCGGTCGGCAGCGGCAAACAGGCCCTCGCTCTTCAGCCGATCCTGATCCTCCGTCAGCGTCTGCCGCAGGGCATCGCCGCAGTTCTTGCGGTTCTTCTGCTTCTCCATGGCGGCAAACAGGCCGGGAATTCCGCCGGGCGCCAGGTGCGGCAGCGCCTCACGGGTGGGCAGGAATACGGCTTCCCGCACGGCGCGGCTGCGCCGCTGGGTCATGGGGTCAAAGACCCCCAGCGAGTCGATCTCATCGCCGAAAAACTCCGCGCGGATGGGCTGCTGCGCACCGGCAGGGAAGACGTCCAGAATGCCGCCGCGCAGGGCGAACTGACCGGGGCCTTCCACCTGATTGTCCCGGGTGTAACCGGCAGAGATCAACCGGGCGCAGATGTCCTGCACGTCATAAACTCCGTCGTCGCGCAGCGTCACGGCCGCCTGTTCCAGCAGCTCCGGCGGCATGGTGCGCAGCATCATGCCGTCTGCCGGGGCACACAGCACCCGACTCTTTCCGCTGCGCAGGGTGTGCAGCGCGTTCAGACGCTGCTGCTCGAACTCGCGGGACGCGCCCTCCATGGGATGAAAGATAAAGTCGCGGCAGGGCAGCAGGGCGGCGCTGTGGCCGGTGAGACTTTCCAGATCGGCAGCAAAGGCGCGGGCTGCCGGCTCATCGCGGGTCAGCACGCAGAAATGCCGTTCCGGCAGATCCTGCAGCAGCGCTGCGGCAAAATGTGCCCGATGTACCGGTGCCATACCGTACAGGCTCACCACGCCGCTGCCTTGGGTCAAGGCAGCGCGCAGTTGGGTATATTCAGGAACTTGCCGGAGAAATTGCAGCAGCGCTTCCATAAAAAACTCCTCCTTTGGGAGAAACGGGCAATGCCCCGTCTCAAAAAGAGACGGGGTGTGCCGAGTATTGTCGAATGAAATTATGCCTGATGGGCCAGCTTGCCGTCTACGAAAACATAGGCGGGGTGCGCCCACAGATCACGCAGGGGGTTGCCCTCCCAGATGACCACATCGCCGTCCTTGCCGGCGGTCAGGCTGCCCACGCGATCGGCAATGCCGGTGTAGCGGGCGGGGTAGATGGTGATGGCCTTCCAGGCCTCCTCCTGCTCCAGACCGGCATTGACTGCCAGACCGGCGCACATGGGCAGATGCTGGATGGGGATCACCGGTGCATCGGTGATGATGGCAAAGGGCACGCCGGCTTCTGCCAGCACGCGGCAGGTGTCAAAACTCTTGTTCTGCAGCTCGATCTTGCTCTTGCCGCCAAAGGTGGGGCCTACGAAGGCAGGCAGACCTTCCTTCACCAGTTCGTCAACGATCAGCGCACCGTCGGTGCAGTGATCCAGCGTGATGTTCACGCCGAACTCCTTGGCGATGCGGATGGAGGTGAAGATATCGTCGGCCCGATGGGCGTGTGCCTTCAGGGGGATCTCCTTCTTCAGCACGGGGATCAGTGCTTCCATCTTCATGTCAAAGGCCGGATTCTTGCCGGCTTCTTTGTCGGCCAGATAACGCTGCGCCTTGAACAGCGCCTCCCGCAGCACGGCGGCAGTACCCATACGGGTCTGGGGACTCTTCTTCAGATCCCGATAGCAGCGCTTGGGGTTTTCACCAAAGGCGACCTTCATGGCCACCGGCTGGCGCAGGATCATGTTGTCCACACGCTTGCCGCACATCTTGATGGCGGCAAAGGTGCCGCCGATGACATTGGCACTGCCGGGGCCGGTGACCACGGTGGTGACACCGGCGGCCAGACCCAGCGCAAAGGCCTCGTCCATAGGGTTGATGGAGTCGATGGCACGCAGATGCGGTGTGACGGGATCTACGATCTCGTTATAATCGCGACCCTCGATGCCAACGCCCTGATTGTCCAGACCAATGTGGCAGTGGGCGTCAATGCAGCCGGGGGTCACCAGACGGCCGGCCGCATCGATGACTTGCGCGCCCTCGGGGGCAGCCAGTTCCGTGCCGATGGCCACGATCTTGCCGTCCTGCAGCAGTACGTCGCCGCAGGGGAGGTCGGGGGCATCCATGGGCTTGATATAACCGTTCTTGATCAGAATCATCATTTGACCTCTTTCTGCTCCTTGGCGGGCTTTTTGCTGTTGGCCCGCTGCATGGCATAATCCACGCCCTGCTCGATGATGTCCAGCACCGCCTGCGGCGCTGCCTTCACACCCTCATAGCTGTCGCTGGACAGGGGGGACAGAACGAAATCCGCCGTATCCTCCCGGTCGCGACCCGATTCACCGATGCCGATCTTGACGCGGGGGAACTGGTCAGAGTTCAGCTGATAGATGATGCTCTTGATGCCGTTGTGTCCGCCGGCAGAGCCGTTTTTGCGCACGCGGATGCGGCCGGGGGCCAGATCCAGGTCGTCAAAGACCACGATAATGCGCTCGGGCGGCACGTGATAGGCGGCGGCCAGGTCGCGCACCGCTTCGCCGGACAGGTTCATATAGGTCTGGGGCTTTACCAGCACCAGTTCCTTGCCGGCGTGACTGCCGCTGGCGATCAGCGCCTTGCACTTGGAGGTGCGGATGGCGCCGGTGCCCAGCTGCTGTGCCAGCAGATCAAGGGCAAGGAACCCGGCATTATGCCGGGTTGCCTCGTACTGTCGGCCGGGATTGCCCAGGCCGACGATTAAGTAATCTGCCGTTTGAGAAACGGCTGTTTTCTTGCGTCTGAAAATGGGGATGACCTCTTTTCGGGCTTAGTTGAACAGGTCGGAAACGGGAGTCTCCTCGTAGATACGGCGGATGGCCTCGGCAAACATATCGGCAACGGGCAGAACCTTGATCTTGTCGATCTGCTTTTCCTCGGACAGGGGCACGGTATCCAGAATGTAGACTTCCTTCAGGACGCTGGCCTGAATGCGCTCGATGGCGGGGCCGGACAGAACGCCGTGAGAAGCGCAGGCATAGACTTCCTTGGCGCCGCCGATCTCGATCAGAGCCTTGGCAGCATTGCACAGGGTGCCGGCGGTGTCGATCATATCGTCAACCAGCAGGACCTTCTTGTCACGAACGTCACCGATGATGTTCATAACCTCGGAAACGTTGGCGCGCTGACGGCGCTTGTCCACGATAGCCAGAGGCAGATCCAGCTTCTCGGTGAACTTACGGGCACGGGTAACGGAGCCCAGGTCGGGAGAGACGATGACATACTCGTTGCTCTGCTTGCCGATGGTGTCGATGAAGTAAGGCATCAGCACGCTGGTACCCAGCAGGTTGTCAACGGGAATGTCAAAGAAGCCCTGAATCTGAGAAGCGTGCAGGTCCATGGTCAGCACGCGGTCAGCACCGGCGGCTTCCAGCATCTGGGCGCACAGCTTGGCAGAGATGGGATCGCGAGCCTTGCTCTTGCGGTCCTGACGGGCGTAGCCGAAATAGGGCATAACGGCGGTGATACGGCCGGCGGAAGCACGACGGAAGGCGTCGATCATAATGAGCAGCTCCATAAAGTTGTCGTTGACGGGGCTGCAGGTGGACTGAACCACGAAAACATCCACGCCGCGGACGGTCTCGCCGATGGAGACGGAGATCTCGCCGTCGGAGAACTTGGTGACGCTGGCTTCGCTCAGCTCAACACCCAGCTTGGCAGCGATGGCCTTGGCCAGAGGAACGTTGGAGTTACCGGTAAAAACTTTGATCTTGGTGCCGTGAGAAATCATTTGAAATACCCCCATTGGTTTAAATATTCTATGAAAAAATATTGACGACTGAATCAGTCCGGCTTACAGCTTGCCGGAATCTTTCCGCTGCCGTACCCAGCCCTCTTTCAGAGTGCCGCGGCTGCGGGCCACGAACAATGCCTCGTCGGGCAGGTCTTCGGTGACGGTGCTGCCGGCAGCGATATAGACCTCTTTGCCCACGTGGACGGGTGCCACCAGATTGACGTTGCAGCCCACGAAGCTGCCGCTTTCCACCTCGGTGACGTATTTGTGCTTGCCGTCGTAATTGACGGTGACCACGCCGCAGCCCACGTTGATGCCTTCGCCGAACTTGGCATCGCCCAGATAGGTCAGGTGAGACACCTTGGTGCCGTTACCGATCTCGGCCTTCTTCAGTTCCACGAAGTCGCCGATGCGGCATTTCTCACCCACGGCGCAGCCGGGGCGGACATAGGCAAAGGGACCGACGGTGGTGCCGCTGCCGATGGAACTCTCGCTGATCTGGGACGCGTTCACCGTGACCTTGTCACCGATGACGGCGTCGGTCAGCATGGCGTTGGGGCCGATGCGGCAGCCGCTGCCGATGACCGTCTTGCCATAGATCAGGCAGCCGGGCAGCAGATAGGTGCCTCTGCCGATCTGTGCCATGGGCGAAATATGGGTAGAGGCGGGGTCCACCAGCATGACGCCGTTCTTCATATGGCGCATGTTGATCTGGCGGCGCAAGCCCTCCTGTGCGGCGTATGCGGTTTCGGTGTCCGAGATCACCAGACCCTCACCGGGTCCGGCGGGGATCTTGGTCATGCTTTCGGGCACGTTCAAAATGTCCAGTGCTTTCAGCTGGGCGTAATTACCCCACGCGGCCAGCACGGTTTTGCCGGCCATCAGCACAGCAGGTGCCTGCGCGGCCACCAGCTTGCCGATGGTATCGGCGCTGACGGAGGGCGCGGGCATAAAGAAGAGCAGAACCTGCTGATCCGCCGTTTTGTCGGCCCAGAAATCATCGGGCGCGATGCAGCCTTCGGGCATCGGCTCCCGGCGCGAGGCCATCTTGGCTTCGCCACCGGCCAGCGAGATCTGGTAGGCAATGTGTTGGGACACCGGGCAGGAAAGCAGTTCGATATCAAAGAAATCCTCGTTCATAGCGGGGAAGATCATGGCAGAAAACTGTGCGATAACAAGGACCACCTTTCAAGTAACATAGAAATAAATTGCCACACTATCAGTATAACAAGGTTCTGTTAAAATTTCCACCCCTTTTTGCTTTACGAAAAAAGAGTTTTTTGATATAATCGGAAAAGAACCGACATTTTCTTCAAAAGGAGGACGCAGAATGGACCTGATGCAGCTGACACTTGCCAAATCTGCCGAAGAGACCCTGCAGGCGCTGGCCCGGATCAAAGACCCTGACTGCGCCCTGCTTTATGCCTGCATCTATGCCGCCGGCGGCAGCGCCGCGCCTGCGGCAATGGCCAAGCATCTGGAATGGGACGAGACGCGCCTGCGCCGTGCCGTGCAGATGCTGTCGGTCTTTGATCTTGTGCGCGACGGCGTCAAGCCGCCCGTCCGCGGCAAGGAACTGACTGACCCTGCCGAACTGCTGCAGTCCCGCAAGGGCGATGCCGCCTTTGCCGGCGTCTGCGATTATTTCGAGCAGTGCAAGGGCCGCCAGATGACCCAGCGTGAAATGAGTATTCTGCTGGAAGTCTATCAAAGCCTCAACCTGCCCGCCAGCGTGCTGGGTCTGTTGATGGGCTGGTGTCAGGAAAGCGGTCACTTCAGCATCCAGAACATCGAGCGCGAAGCCTACCGCTGGCACAACAAGGGCATCCTGACCTTTCCGCAGGCCACCGAACATCTGGAAGTCCTGCGTCGCCGCCGCACCTATGAGTACGGCGTGCTGCGCCTGCTGGGACAGGGCGGCCACCCGGCCACCGAGACCCAGAAGAAATACATCGAGCAGTGGCACGCGTGGGGCGTGGGAAAAGAACTGCTGGAACTGGCCTATGACCGCACCTTGGTGCAAAAGGGTCAGCTGAACTGGAATTACTTACATAAGATTTTGGAAAACTGGCATGCCCAAGGCTTCAAGACCCGACAGGCGGTGGAACAAAACGACCAGCGCCCTGCCGCGTCCCAGCGCCCCGGCACCCAGACCCAGCCCCAGCCGGAAAGCGCCGAGCGGCGCATCCTGCGCATGCTGGAGCAAAAGCGCCTGCAGCGCGAGCGCGACCTGCAGACCCGGCTGGAGACCCTGCGCGGTCTGTCTCCCGAGTTCCGCGACAACGAAAGCGCCCTGCGCCTGTGTGCCTCCCGTATGGCGCGCAGCAGCGGTGCCGAGCGGGAAAAGCACGAGCAGCAGCGCACCCTGCTTCTGCAGCGGCAGCAGGGCATCCTCACCCGATTGGGCCATCCGGCCGACTGGCTGTCCGACAAGCCCGACTGTCCCCATTGCGGCGACCGCGGCTATATCGGCGCAAAAAAATGCGCCTGTCTGGAAGCTCTGTTGGAAAAAGAAGCGCAACCCATTGGATAAGCAAAAAGCTGCGGCTCGCGCGAGCCGCAGCTTTTGTATTTGTGTTCGTTGTTCGTTGGCGCACCTCTATCTTGCATAAATAACGCTGATTGCCAGCGCCATCGGCCATAGTATCCCGTAAATAATGGACAGAACCCATTTTTCCCGGCGCAGTGATTGCAGCCGTTCTTGCACCGCCAAGTCGGGATGCGTTATTTTTTTTAACCGCCGCTCTAACCGCCAAGGCATCCAGACCAACCATAGGCTATGTATGATCCCCACGATGGCAAATAATCCTTTGATGGGAAACGCATCGGCTGTTTCGCCGTATCTGATTATCAGCAAAATAAAGAAGCCTTCGGACAAATAAATATCTTCCTGATATCGATCCTCAAGTTTGAACTTCATAGTACACCTTCTCTCCGACAGTTAATTGTGCAGTTCCCGCACACGTTCAATCATATAGGAATATTCTGCTTCTTCAGCAGAGGGGAGGTAAACAAGATCATCATCGACAAAATGAAGATCATCTCGCAAATTACTGGATGGAATATCAATAATCATATAATTGTAAATTATATTTTTCGTAGCGGTGACATTGTAATGTTGCACTGCTTCTCCGGTTGTCTGTGCAGACCCAACCCGTACATAATTCAAAAAACCGCGACATCGCTTAACTTCTATATCAAAAAGTAATTCTGCGGCAGTGCTAACAAGATCGGCTTCAGATAAAACATCAGAAAGTGTTATAATTGTGGCAGTAACCTTAAAGGCAAATTTCTGCGCGATGAAGACTCCGGCAGAAGCAATCGATATTCCTTTTGCGATGATTGCAATTACATCGAAAGCGACTGCATCATAAGACTTGCTTTCCGTAATCGTATAGGTGCACAACAAAGAAACAGGATTTTCGCCCCAATCAAAATCGTAATATACTTCTCTGTTTTGATAAGTTGCTCCGTATTCTTCTTGCATCATTTCCTTGACAACTTCTTCATAGTCATCCAATCCTCTTGTGCTTGCAGTACGGATCTCGGTTTGAAAAGAGGCGGAAACATCAACCGCGTTTTTGACCGGAAGATCTTGATTTAAAGTCAGTATATATCGGGAAACAAGACTTAGTTCGGTCGCGGGCACGATAAGTTCATACACCGGGCTGTTTACATCTCGTTTCGCATAGGAGAAAAGGTAAGACCCGTCAGGGAGTTCGAATAAAACGGCCAAATACTCATCGTTGTCTATATAGGCCCAGTTGCCGCAGGCCGGGTCGCCGGCAATAAAACCGGAAGGAAAGGGGGATAGAAGATCGGCAGTAAGCTTGTTAATTTCTGCTGCAAGCACAGGCACAGCGACTTGCGGAAATGCAGACGAACAAAAAACCAATATCAGCGAGAGACAAATGGTGCGGATGATCATTCGAGTACGTTTCTTTATAGTATTCCTCCTTATATGTTTTTGTTTGTACTTCCGTATAGGAGGATGCTTTATCCTCCTATGGTATTATATAGATCATTTTCACTACGCCTTTCCAAATAACAAAAATATCCCGCATCAAATGACACGGGATATACACTGTAAAACATCGGGTGCTACCCAGTGCCATTATTAATTTTTTATAATGTTATCATAAAACTGTGGATTTGTCAAAAAAATTTGTTGCATTATCGACAAAAAACAGCGTGTGCAACTTGCACACGCTGTTTTCGGTTCAAAGTATTATTCTGCGCTCTGGGCAGTCTTGGCGGCGGGCTTGCGGCCACGGCTGCCGCGACGACGGCGGCTGTTGCCGGACTTCTTGGGAGCGGCGGACTGCGCGGTGGGCTGCATTCCCTCGGGAGCCACGATAACCTTACGGTTGGGCTCGGAACCGGTGGAATAGGTGGTGACACCTTCCACGTCCTGCAGAGCAGCGTGGATGATGCGGCGCTCGTGGGGATTCATGGGCTCCAGAGCCACGGCCTTCTTGTACTTCAGGGCCTTCTGTGCGGTCTTCTGTGCCAGAGCCTCCAGGGTACCTTCCCGCTTAGCTCGGTAGTTTTCGGTGTCCACCGTGATGCGCCAGCGATCGTCTTCCTCGCGATTGGCTACGATGCTGGTCAGATACTGCAGCGCATCCAGCGTATCGCCGCGATGGCCGATGACGGTGCCCATATTGTCACCGCTCAGCTGGATGTTGATGGTCTTTTCCTCGTAATTCTCGGTGACGCTCAGCTGTGCGGGCGTGCCAAAGCGCTCCAGCAGACCGGCCAGAAACTCTTCGGCGCGGCCGGCGGGGCTGGTGCGGTACTCGACCTTCACGATGGCCAGCTGACGGCCCAGACCCAGAAAACCGGACTTGGGCATCTGCACCATTTCGTAGGAAGCGAGATCGTCACGGCTGCAGCCCAGCTCTTTGCAAGCGTTTTCCAGAGCGGCCTCGATGGTCTCGCCCTTGGCTTCGTAATATTTAACCATGGATCACATATCTCCTTCTTCGGTTTCCAGCATGGGATCGATCAGGAACTTCTGCAGCAGATATTCCTGTGCAATACCGAATACGTTGTTGGCGATCCAGTACAGACCCAGACCGCAGGGCATGATGAAGCAGAAGTACAGGGACATGGCAGGCATCATCCAGGTCATCATTGCGTTGGTCTGTGCGGTGGGATCGGGAGCATCGGTGTTCTTTTTCTTCTTGCTGACGGGGGTGTTGCGCTTTTGGGACCACTTGGTCACCAGGCTCTGCAGATAAGCGGTGATACCTGCAATGATGGGAATTGCCCACAGCAGGCTGGGCTCCTTAAAGCTGGGAACAGCAGACAGATTCACAAAGAGGAAGTTGAAGTCTACCTTCAGCAGCTTGTCGGAAACATCGGCAATCAGGTCAAAGTTGTCAAAGATCTGACCGGCCAGACCAATCTGCGCGCCATAGCCGGTGCTCATGGTAAAGTTCAGCTTTTCTGCAATGGTGGTGATCTGCTCGGCAGTCAGCTGCATGAAATAAGTCAGGGGCTGAGATACCACGCCGTACACACCGATGAGCAGGGGGAACATCAGCAGGGTGGTGCCGCAACCGGACATGGGGGTCACGCCTTCTTTGTCGTACAGGTTCTGCATCTCTTCGCGCAGACGGTTCTGATCTTTGCCGTACTGCTTCTGCAGCTGCTGCAGCTTGGGCTGCAGACGCTGGGTCTTGAACATGCTCTTCTTCTGCTTGATGGTCAGGGGCAGGGTCACCAGCTTGACCAGCAGAGAGAACAGGATGATGGACAGACCGTAGCTGCCGATGAACTCATAAATGAGACGCATCACATAGCCAAAGGGCGTGGAAATCAGGTCGTAAAGTAACTGAAACATTTAGTGCGTATCCTTCTTTCCAAAGTGAAATTGCTCCGGGACGGGGTCATAGCCGCTGCCGCCAAAGGGGTTGCAGCGCAAGATCCGCCAGAGCGCCAGCGCACCGCCGCGAAGGGCGCCAAAGCGCTGGATGGCCTCGTAGGCATACTCCGAACAAGTGGGAGTGAAACGGCAAGTGGGTGCCGACTTGAGGCCGGATAGATGTTTGCGGTAAAAACCGATGAGCGCCAGCATTGCGTTACGCATCATGCTACTGCTCCAACAGGCCCAGCTTTCCCAGCAGCAGATCCAAATCTTTCTGCAGCAGGGCAAAGGGCGCGTCAATGCCGCCGTGGCGTGCCACGATGACAATGTTGTGTCCGGGCTTGATCCGGGACTCGGACAGCCGATAGGCTTCCCGCAGTCGCCGGCGGAACCGGTTGCGCACGACCGCGCTGCCCAGTTTTACCGACACGGTAA
>JAFYMZ010000088.1 GCA_017548175.1 Clostridia bacterium
CATACCAATGAAGCGCCGAAGATCCTGCAGCTGCAGTCAAGAGAGTTCCAGGTCAGCAGTATCGCAGGAAATCTGCTAAACCAGCCAGAAGTGCAAAACCGCCTGATCCAGTTCCTCCAGGCATAACAGCCCAGTTCCAACACCTCCAACGCAACAAAATCTTTATTTTGTTGCGTTCAGTCTATGCCAGTGTCCTGTCTCTTCCCGCTTCTCTCGGCTTGTTCTTCAAGTCTTGTATCCGTTCTGAAGCCTTTCTTAATTCTTGTACTCGTATCTTATCCCATCGTAATTTTCGTGTCAAGTGGAAACGCAAGCGTGGCAGGTATCAGCGCCGGTGGCGTCCCTTTGCCAAACTCTCCCGTTTGTTCCGTGGCTGGTTGCTGGATGCTCTCGTGATCCTGGGCGGCTCTGCCGTCCTGGCTGTCATGTTCCTGTCGCTGGCGGGATTTTAACTAAAGATTCACGCCCAGGGGCTCCGGTGCTCCTGGGCGTGTTCTGTATTACGGTTTTAAGATCCTGGCGTCTGCAGCTGCAGTTAAAATGTGTTACAGCTTGCGTAACACACTTTCCCGGCCGGCTTCCGGTGTCCTGGCGTTAAATTGTGTTACGGCTTATGTATTACAGTTCCTTCCACGTGGCTGTATTTAAGATCCGAAATTTGTGTTACGTTCGTGTAACACATTCACGCCGACGTCAGATCGATGCCTCCAGATTGATTGTGTTACTCGTTCATTAGCTTCTCCAGCTTACTGGCGGAGTTGGCCGCTTCTTTGTTCCAGTATTCCAGATTCCGCTGCATTCGGTATGCTTCGTCCTGGATCTTGCTGATCAGATCTCTTGTCCGCTTCAATCGCTGATTTTCTTTGTTGATCAGATCTCTGATAAAGGCCAGCTCCTTTTCCCGCTGGGGCAGCTCCTGGTGACACTGTCGGATGAGGTGCTCAAATTTAGCGGTGAAGTTCTCGCCCGGCTGGGCTTCGATGATTTCCAGCACATCATCAGAAAATCGGATGCTGCGGATGTTCCCTTTCTTGGCCATCACTTACTCCCCTTTCCCTGATTCACATACATGGGCTTCTGATACGTCCCATCCGGCTTGCGGAAGATGGTCATGTTGCGCCGGTAATACAGCTCCGCATCCTGCTGGCTCTTCCAGGATCCCGGCACCGGCTCCCAGCTGCCTTTCTCGTTCTTCGTGTAGATCTTCCAGGGCATTACTCTGCCTCCTCCAGGATGAACATGGGCACTTTCACCGTTCCATTCGGGTTTCGGAATTTGTCCATGTTCTGGGCGTAAAATCTTCTTGCTTCCGCTTCAGTCTCCCATGATCCGTCAACGGGTTTCCAGATACCCGTCTCGTCCGGGACGTAGATTTTCCAGATCTGAGGCGGAGATATCTTTTTTATTGCCATTCTGACAGTGCTTGCAATGAATACTGGGATGAGGAATGGTTTCACTGCGTTCATTGCTTCTTCCAAAATTTGCTTGATTTCATCCGTGCCGATTTTTTCAAGGTCTTTAGGATCCATGTTTCCCCCCCTCCCCTTTCAGAATGCCAGCTCGTTCGGATCGTAATGACGAATGCCCTGTTTCTGGATGCGTTCGCACTTGGGGCAATTGTCGCAGTTGCCCAGGACGTAGGGGCAATCAATTACCTGCTCTTCCCAGGTGAGTTCTGCCACGGGCTTCTCGTGGACAGTGCAGTATTTGACTTCGTAGGTGTAGGTCACGGCTTCCTGCTTAGTGCCGATATCCTCCATTTCAGGATGTAGGCCAAGGCCGTCCAGCAGGCCGCAGAGCCACTCAGCCACGGCTTCCGGGTACTTGGATGCACCTTCGGGATAAATCATGGCGTCGTAGTCACTGATGCCGTGACGGCCCATGGTGAAACCTCCCAGGTATCTGTAAACCCACTTGCCGTCCTTCTGATCCTGTACCTGCCATTTAACGATGTATCTCTCTTCCATAGTCTCTATTCCTCCCATAATTTTAGTTAGGCGAAGCGAAGCGCCTCGCGCTTTGCTTGGCCTAGATGCTCCATAGACGGGGACAATAGTCAAAAGGCCGCAGGCCAGGGTGGAGATTTTTTTTGCCTGCACACGGCTGCTGTATTTGGTGACCTTTCGTAGCAAAAAAAATACTACCCGGTTTTGACTTTTGGCCACGGCTATGGCATTGGTTCCACCGGCCAGGAGGGTACGGGATGATGAAACCCCGGGATATACTTCATCCCGGGGTTGGCGCTATTCGTTGTATGGTTATAGTAAGTTGCTGACACGTTGTTCCTTTGTTGTATTGGCTTCAAGTCGGGTAAACATGGGCGCCGCAGGTGCGGGCCCATGTTTTGTCGCTTTGCGACAACTCATATCCGCATAGCGTTGTGTCTTTGTAAATCTGTGCTTCGCAGACCTTCCCTCCCCACCGTGTGGGGAGGTGGCACGGAATGTAAAGATTGCGAAGCCAATTTTTACATGGAGTGACGGAGGGGCCTTCCCGGCCCCATTGAGCAAAGTGGCCAAATCGGGCGCACCGGCCGGGCCGGATCCGGCCCGGCCATAGGTGTGATCCGCGCCGATGACGGCGATCAGACCGCCGTCTGGTTGTGCAATATGCTAAAAGCACCCGGGGAACCGGGTGCTTTGTTGTTACCGTCTGTCGTTGTCTTTCCAGATGCGTTTTTCTTCGTCCCAGCTCCAACGGCGCTTGCTTTCTTCGCTCAGCTGATTAGGCGGAATCCAAAGACCTTTTTCTTCATCCCAGAACCAGCCGGTCGGACTCATTCCGCTTTTAGGCTTGGATGTCGGTCTGAAGTCTGCATTGGATGGAGTTCCGTATTTGCGGAAGTTATCCCATTCTGTTTGGTTCTGCTTCTTGCTCCACTGGCGCTGTGCCCGGGCCCATTCTTTCTGCTGTCGCTTGTATTCTCGGTTCTCGCCTGCGTGCCAGACCTTCTTGACAACCCATGTGATGAGTGCCACAACGGCTACCAGTACCAGGATGCCGAAAATCCATAGAATGACTATCAGCGTCATCAGACCGCCCAGGGCTTGGCCCATAGCTTCGCTGAACGCCTGATCGACGTTGGCAGTTGTCAGAAATAGGTTCATTTCTCTATCCTCCTGTTTCCTTTTGTTTTGCTATGTCCATACGGCATCCCGTTAGGGAGTCCCAGCATATAGTCGGCTGAAACGTTGAAGTATCTGCAAAGCAGGACGAGTTTGTCAAGCGGGATATCTCTTTTGCCCTGCTCGTATCGGACTACCTGCGGTTGGGTCGTCTGCAACAAGGTCGCCAACTCAGTTTGAGTCATGTCCCTGTCCTCTCTCAGGTCTTTCAATCTGGTCAAATATGCCAACTCGTCCCCTCCTCGATTTGGTGCTTGTGCCGATATTAGCATATTTCCGATTGGATATATTGACTTTATATCCATATGGGTATATTATGCTGTTAGTATACCCGTTTGGGTATACGCAGGAAGCCCCCAGCCGTGTCCTGTACACTGTTTCCGCAAGACGCCGTGGTCACCCTCTCTCTCCTAATGCCACGGCTGTGGGGCTTCTCAAACCCTCATAGGCACTTTTAGCAATCTGTCAGGAGACGTCAGATTCGAGAGACAGAACTCGCCTGGGCGTGAAATACCCAGGGCAAACCTGTACGCAAGTAAGCACCTGCCCCGGCAGTTGCAATAAATCGTCCAGCTGCGCTGGTTCAATCAAGAAAGGAAAATCATTATGGAAATTTGGGAAGTTGTTGGCGTGGACACTCAGAGTGTCATTACTATCAAGTCCGAAGGCAAGAAGATCCCCGGCATCAAGCTGTTCCTGGTTGGCGATGCCCCCACCGATGAGGGCCGACGCTATCTGGGCCGTGTTGCCCGTGAGCAGTTCATCTCCCATGATCGCCTGTCCCGTCTGGGCGTCGAGCCCATGCCCGGCGATATCATCACTCTGTATTTCAAACGTTACGGCGATTTGGAGAAGCTGGAACGCTCCGGCACCGGCGCTCAGGTTCGTCTCTATGGCAGCACCGGCGAGGTTGCCTGATGGACTGGTCTCGGATCGTTGTCCCTCTCGTTTGCCTTTATGCCGGCCTTGTTATCGGCTATTGTGTGGGGCGTATTACATCCATCAAAGCTAATCGGTTCGAGCCCTGCTCTGACTGCCCTCTTGCTGCTGAGGAGGTGAAAGAATGACTTTGGTGAAAATCCTCTGGATCATCGTTGGCGTTGTCTGGGGCTTCAACCTGATCATGTCTCTGATCGCTCGCCGCAAGGCCAAGAAGGCAGCCATGCAGGCCGCCACGGTCACTGTCAACCAGGAGGCTGACATGACCGATGTTACCTGATGATCTCCAGGTCCTTGTCCCCTACAAAGACCTTGTTGCCCTGCTGGAGCTACCCAGCAAGTTTGCTGCTCTGCAAGCCCAGCTGAATCAGCTGCGCAAGGAGCATGATGCCGACCATTGTCTGATG
>JAFYMZ010000089.1 GCA_017548175.1 Clostridia bacterium
CAAGAAGATCCTGCGCGAGGTGGACATCTTTGAGCGTCTGCTGGCCCATCTGGAGCAGGGCAAGCCCGCCCGCAACTTTGATTGCAGCGAGGACGAAATGGACGTGGTGCGCACCAGCGAGCTCATCAGCCTGAAGCCCGTCATCTACGCCGCCAACATGGACGAAGTCACCTTTGCCGCCGGCGTGGACAACAACCCCTACTACGAGACCGTCTGCAAGCTGGCCGCCGAAGAAGGCAGCCTGGTGCTGCCCATCTGCGCCAAGGCCGAGCAGGAGATCGCCGAGCTGGAGGGCGAGGACAAGCTGATGTTCTTGGCAGAGCTGGGTCTGGAGCAGAGCGGTCTGGACCGTCTGATCCAGTGCTCTTACTCCCTGCTGGGTCTGATCTCTTACCTGACCGCAGGTTCTGACGAAGTCCGCGCCTGGACCATCAAGCGCGGCACCCGCGCGCCTCAGGCCGCCGGTAAGATCCACAGCGACTTCGAGCGTGGCTTCATCCGCGCCGAGGTCATCGCCTTTGAAGACCTCAAGAGCTTTGGCACCATGGCCGCCGCTAAGGAAAAAGGCCGCGTTCGCAGCGAGGGCAAGGAATATGTGATGCAGGACGGCGATATTGTCAACTTCCTGTTCAATGTGTAAGAAAAGATGCTAAATCAAAACAGTCCGGCACGCGCAAACGCGCACCGGACTGTTTTCTATTTCAGCGCAGATATGCTTGATAAAAGCATACCAGCACCAGCAGTGGCATCAGCGGGGCCAGCCATTTCAGGATGCGCAGCTCCTGCTTCCGCCCCTTAGTCAGCGGCGGCGCATCCTCCGGTGGGTGCTCTGCAGCACGTGCTTCTGTCCAAACGGCATACACAAAATACACCGCCAAACAAAAAGTCAGTGCCATCAGCAAAAAGCGCAGCCACGGGGAAGTCGCTCCCTGGCCGGTGAGCAGCATCAATGGAATCAGCACCAAAGTGGCTGTCCCGGCGATATTGGAACGGTATCGTTTCATGTTCCCACTCCTTCCCTTATGCAAAAAACATCCGGTACAAGAAGATCAAGATTGACACCGGCATCAGCGGTGCGATCCATTTCATGATCCGTATCTCCTTGGCGCGCTGCAGCTGCCGTCCCACCGGCTTTTCCTCCAGCGCCTTGATACAGGCATCCTCCCGCCACACCGCAAAACAATAATAACAAGCCGGGATCAAAGCCGCTACCGCCCACCAGATCCCGCTGCGGTCCGGGGCATATTCCTCGCTGATCTTCAGCAGCAGTGCTACAACGAACATCCAAGCATAATTGGCTCTTTGATAGGTCTTTTTCTCCATATCTGTCATCTCTTTCTTAAATCAGCTTTTCCTGTCTCTTAATTGGTATGCAATTCTCTAACCCGGTCTATGATATAGCTTTCCTCGGCTTCATAATACGATGGGAAATATACAGTTGTGCTTTCGACAAAAGCTATTTGATCTCTAATATCATTAGAATTGTAGTCAGAAATAATATAATCATTCACTATCGTTTCAGTGGCGGTTACATTATAAAAGACTTCATTTTCGCCTGTCGTCTCCGCACTTCCGATTCTGGAATATGCCACTGCTCCCCGATATCGCTCTATCGTAATGCCACCAATAATATAATTATTAACGCCGGTGGCATCAGCCAGCTGGAGAATTGCATTGACCATACCTGCATACGGCAAACCCATCGCAGCAGCAGCCTCTGAAGCAAAAGTCGCAACTGTTACAACATTTTCGAGCACAACCCGCATCCCAATTCGTTCTGCGTCATAATACTTACTTTCTCGAACCCTATATATACACAGGAGTTCTATCGGGTTTTCGCTCCAGTCAAAGTCAAAATAAACCTCTTGGTTGCTTGTAGGTGCACCATATTGTTCTTGCATTATTTCTTTGATTTCCTCAACATAAATGATAGGATTATACTGAAATTGAAGTTCAGCTTCCGAATCTTCTATCATGATAGATTCAACTAAAATTCCAGAAATAGGTTCTACATTCGCTACGCTTTTCCCTTTCTCCAAAGCATCAATAATTTTTCCTACATTATCAAAACTACTTCTGTTCAAAGAAAGCTCATAAGTATCCATATTTTTTTTGCTTGTATAAGACAGAAGATACGCCCCATTATCCATTTCTGTTAATACCGCAATATAAGTTTCAGTTTCTTGGTATGCCCAATTTCCATATTGAGTATTGCCCTGAACAAACCCTTCCGGAAATTCCTGTTCTCCCGTTTCCTCCGCATAAGATACCATGGAAAAAGGGCTCAACATCATAGTCACCATCAAAATTAAGCTGATCATACGACGATAATAATGATTTTTTTGCAACATAAATATCCTCCTTCAATTTTTATTTTTTGCCCGCTGAATCAGAACGTATACGAACCTGTCCATTTACCCTCCAAAACACAAAAATCGCCCGTGCACAAGCACAGGCGATCACCGGGGCAACGGCAATACCGGTGCCTTTTTATTGATTTTATCATACCATATACACATATTCCTTGTCAATGCGCGGCAGTGCATTTCACAGCAGGTCCCTGCGCTCACCGCAGCCAGTTTGGTTTTTTCCGCATCACATAACCACAAACAAGTCCAAAGGAGGCCAGTGTGGTCATGACCGAGGTGCCGCCGTAGCTGACCAGGGGCAGGGTCAGGCCGATGACCGGCATAATGCCCAGGCACATGCCCACATTGATGAGGATCTGCCACATGAGCATACTGCCTACACCCACACAAACCAGGCTTCCGGTGCGGCTACTGCAACGGGCGGCGTCAATGAAGATATGGAACACCAGCGCCGTCAGCAGCAGCAACAAAATCACGCAGCCGATAAAGCCGAACTCCTCGGCGCAGGTGCTGAAGATAAAGTCGGTGTGCTGGGCGGGATAGGCATCGCTTTGG
>JAFYMZ010000090.1 GCA_017548175.1 Clostridia bacterium
ACTCCTTTCCCGGAAGAAACGGGCGGCAGGAAACTCCCGCCGCCGCGAATCAAATCTTATTTGCCGTTTTTCTTGGCCTGTTCACGCTTCTGACGGCGTGCTTCCATCTTTTCTGCATCCTCGCGCATTTTGCGGCGATACAGTTCCACCTCTTTCACGCCCTTGCTCTGCAGGAAACGGACGATGTCGTCCAGTTCTTCCGGCTTGACCACCATGCTGATCTCGCGGAAATCGGTGCCCACACGGATGATGGGGCACTCGGGACGCTGGGTGTACAGTTCATAGTACCGCAGGATATCATAGCCGTAGCAGGCGCTGTTGCGGTACACGCCGCGTTTGCCAAAGCCGATTTTGGTAAAGCAATAGACAAACAACACCACAGCCACCGCCACAAAGATGGCCCAAGTCTGTGCCAGATTCTCCAGACCGCGGCGTGCTGCGGCAAACGCCAGCACGGCAAAAGCGGCCAGCATGATCCACTTACGGCCCAGCACAGTGCCTTCGTAAACCATATCACGCTTGGCCTCGGAGATGCCGCGCAGCTGCCAAAAGACCACGATGACGGCCAAGGTCAAAAAAATCACATCATAAATGCCCAGATACATATTCATATCCTCCTGTGTTCGGTTACAGTGCCCGGAACTGTTCGGGCTTTAAGCGGTCGGGGGCGCTGAGGCCGGCCTCGATGCGCGCCAGCATTGCCTCGGTATCCTGATTGAGGGTGCCCCGGAGATTTAAGTAGTTGGAAGCGTGGTTCATACGGAACACACTGCCCTCGCTGTCAATATTGCGCAGCATCAAGGCGGTCTCCTGCAGGATCTGAGTGGGCGTCAGCACCTTGAACTCGCCGCGGCGGATCCACTCCACCAGCGGGGTGCCCGGTTCCTGCATCAGGGTCAGGATGCCGATATACTCCGGCTTCATGGCGGAAAACGCCTTGCCGGTCTCTACGGCGTGGGTCTGCCACATGGCCTGTCCGCCCAGACCGGAGATGGCGGTCACCGACAGTTTGATGCCGGCGGCGCGTACCTTTTGTCCGGCGGCGATGATGGCTGCCGCAGTGTGACCCTTCTGCATCAGTTCCAGAACGGCATCGCTGCCCGATTCCAGACCCATATAGACCATCTCAAGGCCCTTTTCCCGCAGCGTCACCAGCTGCTCGGGGGTCTTGGCGTGGATGCTGCCGGGGGATGCATAACTGGTCACGCGCTCGCACTCGGGGAAGGTCTCGCGGATATAATCCAGAATGATCTCCAGATCTTCCTGCTTGCGCATCAGCGCGTCACCATCTGCCAAAAAGACCCGGCGCACGTGGCCGTAATACTGCCGTGCCATGGCGAAATCTTCCAGCACCTCTTGCAAAGGACGGATGGTAAAGCGCTTTTCTTTGTACATATCGCAGAAGCAGCAGGTGTTGTGGCTGCAGCCGTAGGTCACCTGTACGATGAGGCTGCGTGCCTCGCTGGGGGGACGGAATACGCGTCCGCTGTATCGCATAGTCAAAACTCCTTTTGTCACGTCACATCAAAGGGGCAAACTACCCCTATATAATATTATAACATATTTTTGCAAGAAGAGAAATAAATTTCCTGTAAATTATCCTTTACTTTACAAATAAAGCACGAACGGGTATAATAAACAGATACTACAACATTCTCACAAGGAGGAAGGCTGATGAAGAACAAGTGGCTGTACCGCGCAGCATTGACTTTGTGCGCTGCCGTATTTTTATTTTCCGCCTACCGGGTGGGAAGTTATTATTTCACCGCCTATCAGGAGGCCAACGTCTACGACGACCTGAACCAACTGGTGCAGGGTTCCGGCGGCAACAATCAGACCGATGACAACGCGAACGAACCGCCGCTGTACGCCGAATCCGGCCGGTTGTACCGCTATGAGGCGCTGTATCAGGAGAACAACGATATGGTAGGCTGGATCACCATCCCCGGTGCCGACTCGGGATATCCGGTAATGCAGACGCCCGATGACGAAGAATACTACCTGCGGAAGAGTTTCTACAAGAAAAAGTCCAAGGGCGGCACGCCGTTTTTGGATAAGGATTCTGATCTGGAGGACCCCAACAGCCGTATTATGGTATACGGACACAATTTGAAAAGCGGCGGCATGTTCTATCCGCTGATGAAGTATACCAAAGCATCCTATTGGAAGAAAAACCCCACCTTTTCTTTTGACACCCTGTACGAATCCCGCACCTACCGCATCGTTGCCGTGGTGCAGCTGGATCTGGCAGAGGTAGAGCATTTCGCCTATTATGCCCACGACCACTTCTCTTCCGAAGCCTCTTACAACGGATTTATCCAGCAGGCCAAGGAGGAAGCACTGTACGACACCGGCGTGACCCCCACTTATGGGCAGCAGGTGATGATTTTGTCCACCTGCAGCTATCACGTCAGCGGCGACACCGGCCGTCTGGCCGTCATTGCCGTACAGGAATCGGCAGCCGCACAATAACCGAACAAACCGCAAAAATGCAGCACGCACCCGTGCTGCATTTTTTATAAAAAAATTGTAACATCACCACGGAAGTATTTTCTTTTTCTTCCGATTATGTTATACTAAAAAAGATGTTTGTTCACAACCGCTTTTGAGATAGAAAGGACGGTGCCCCATGGCCGCCTATCAACCCCGTCATTATCAATCCAATAAGACACCCCGCTACCGCGGCGGTGGCAGCAGCGCCAAAAAATCCGGCGCATCGGCCAACAGTCCGCTGCCGCACGTGCTGTTTTTGCCCGCGCTGCTGCTGTATCTGGAACTGGCGCTCTTTTTCTGCACCACACCCGCATTCAGCGTGACCCTGTGGTATCTGACCGCCTTCTCCCTTTCGGTGGGCACGCTGCTGTGGCTGCTGTGCAGCATCGGTTCCGAAAAGGTCAACCGCATTCTGACGGCCGTCTTTTCCGGCATTCTGACGCTGTACTTCATCGTGCAGTATTTTATCTTCCAGTATTTCCGGATGTACATGCCCATTGCCACC
>JAFYMZ010000091.1 GCA_017548175.1 Clostridia bacterium
CTCTTCTCCCTTCTTCACAGTCTTACGGGTGGTGGTTTTTTTGCGGCAGTTTTCTTCTCTGCCGTTTCGGTCTTTTGGGCGGTTTTCTTTGCCGCAGTCTTCTTCTCACTGGCTTCCGCCTTTTTGGTGGTCTTCTTTGCCGCGGTCTTCTTTTCGGCGGTTTCCGCTTTCTTTGCGGTCTTCTTGGCCGTAGTCTTGGTCTCGGCAGTCTCTGCCTTCTTGGTGCTCTTACGGGTGGTCTTCTTGGCAGGCGCTTCCTCGCCCTCTGCCGCAGCCGCCTTCTTGCCGCGGGTCGCGATGGGCTCTTCATAGCCGCAGCCGGGCACGTGGCACAGATTTCGCTTGTCTTCCTTGGTGTAGTGGCGATAGATCACGCCGCCGCACTGGGGACATTTTTTATTGGTGGGTTTATCCCAAGTCATAAACTCGCAGGTGGGATTCTTTTCACAGCCGTAATAGGCATAGCCGCTCTTGGACTTCTTCTTCAGCAGACGGCCGCCGCACACGGGGCAGGTCACACCGGTGTCCTCGGTGATGGGCTTGGTGTTCTTGCACTCGGGATAGCCGGGGCAGGCCAGGAACTTGCCGAAGCGGCTGCTCTTGATGACCATCTTGCGGCCACACTTTTCGCAGACCTCGTCGCTCTCTTCGTCCTTGACCTTGATGCGCTTCTTGTCCAAATCGCTTTCCGCCTGCTGCAGCTTGCCGGAAAACTCGCCGTAGAACTTATGCAGCAGTGCCACATAATCGGTCTTGCCGGTCTCCACCTCGTCCAGCTGCTCCTCCATTTCAGAGGTAAAGCCCACGTCGACGATGTCGGTGAACTTGTCGATCATCAGGTCGGTGACCGCCTCACCCAGATTGGTGGGGCGCAGCGCCTTGCCTTCCTTCACCACATATTCGCGGTCCAGCACCACGGAAATGGTGGGCGCATAAGTACTGGGACGACCCACGCCCTTTTCTTCCATGGCCTTGATCAGGCTGGCTTCGGTATATCTTGCAGGGGGCTGGGTAAAGTGCTGCTTGGGATCGGTCTGCACGTGCTTGGGATGATCGCCCTCCTGCAGACCGGGCAACACGCCCTCGTCCTCTTCTTTATTTTCGTCAAAGCTCTCTTCGTACAGTGCCAGGAAACCGGGGAATGCCACATTCTGGCCGGTCGCGCGGAATACATTACCGCCGCACTCCACTTCCACCGCCACGGTGTCCAGCAGCGCATCGCTCATCTGGCTGGCAATAAAGCGGCTCCAGATCAGGCGATACAGCTTATACTGGTCGGGAGTCAGGCTGCGCTTGATGGCATCGGGCTCCAGACCGGGGTTGGCGGGACGGATGGCTTCGTGTGCATCCTGTGCGTTCTTCTTGGAGCGGAACACGCGTGCCTTGGCCGGGCAGAACGCCTCACCAAAGCGCGATTCGATCATAATGCGTGCACTGCGCAGAGCCTCGTCAGAGATGCGCAGCGAGTCGGTACGCATATAGGTGATCAAACCGGTCAGACCCAAGCCCGCCAGTTCCACACCTTCGTACAGCTCCTGTGCCACCGCCATGGTGCGCTTGGCCGTCATACCCAGCTTGCGGGAAGCCTCCTGCTGCAGGGTAGAGGTAATGAAGGGGGGCGCAGGCTGGCGCTTCTTCTTGCTCTTCTTCACGCTCAGAACGGTATATTCCCGTCCGTCGATGGCATCCAGCACCTGCTGGGCAGCCTCGGCGCTGTCCAGATCCTTCTTGCCCTTCAGATCGCCGTAATAATGCGCCACAAACTCCCGCTCTTCCTGAGACAGCGTCACATCCACGGTCCAGTATTCCTGAGACACAAAGGCCTGAATTTCCCGTTCCCGGTCCACCACCATACGGGTGACCACGCTCTGCACGCGACCGGCAGACAGACCGGTGCGCACCTTGCGCCACAGGAAGGGAGACAGCTTATAACCCACGATACGGTCCAGAATGCGGCGTGCCTGCTGGGCATCTACCAGTTTCTCGTCAATATCACGGGGGTTCTGTACCGCCTCGGTTACGGCGTTTTTGGTAATTTCGTTAAAGGTAATGCGGCTGGTTTTACCGGGATCCAGCTCCAGCAGCTGCTGCAGATGCCAAGAAATGGCTTCACCCTCGCGATCAGGGTCGGTTGCCAGATAGACATATTCCGCATCTTCTGCGGCCTGCTTCAGTTCGCGGATGACCTTTTCTTTGCCCGCGATGGGGATATAAGTGGCAGCAAAATCATGGTCGGTGTCCACGCCCAGTTCTTTCTTGGGCAGGTCACGCAGATGGCCCATGGATGCCTTCACCTGATACTCACCGCCAAGGTATTTGGTAATGGTCTTTGCCTTGGCGGGAGACTCTACGATCAGCAGTTTGGACATTGTGCTTCTCCTCCGTATGGTCAGCAGGCCTTCGCCTGCGCGTTCTTCTTTGTGATTACAGCCCGGTCTTCTCAAATTGCTTTCCGGGCAGTTGGCGCACCTTTCCCAGCAGTTCCAGCAGGGTCAATTGCGCCATGGCCTGATGCAGTTCCAGACCGGTGCGGGCCAAAATCGCATCCAACTCCGTGGGGCCGTCCAGTGCGTCCAGCAGCAGGCCGTGGGCATCCCCCTCGGATTTCTTTTCCGGTTCCGTCTTGGGCGCGTCGCCGCCAAACACCTGCTCCAAACTCTTGGGCTTGGATTTCTCCGGTGCCGGCTGCGGCTTCTGCCGCGCAGCCGCCTTGGGCCGCTCCTGCAGCAACGGCGCATCGCCCTGCGCCGAAGTAAAGTCATACAAGCCTTCGTACTCCTCCAGAATGTCGCTGACACTGCGCACCAGTTTCGCGCCGCTCTGGATCAAAATATTGCAGCCCTCCGAAGATGCTGCATCCACGTTGGCAGGCACGGCAAACACGTCTCTGCCCTGATCCAGCGCCAAGGACGCAGTGATCAGCGAGCCGCTTTTCTTTGGTGCTTCTACGATCACGGTACCCAGACACAAACCGCTGATGATGCGGTTTCGCTGGGGAAACCAACTGGGATATCCGCGCTTTCCCGGCGGATATTCGCTGACGGCTGCGCCGTGGCGCAAGATCTGCCGCAGCATTCCGCTATGGCTGCTCGGATAACACTGGTCAATGGCCGTGCCAAACACCGCCACAGTGGGCGTCTTGCCCTGCAGCGCGCCGGTATGCGCCGCGCCATCCACGCCCTGTGCCATACCGGAGACCACAACGACGCCCCGGTTGCTCAGGTGATACCCCAATTGCTCCGCCGCCATACGGCCGTAGGGCGTAGCCTTTCGCTGCCCCACCACGGCAATGGCCGGCAGGCTGTTCATATCGGGCAGCCGACCGCGCACATACAGCACGGCAGGCGGATCGAAAATGTTCTTCAGCCGCTGGGGATATGCGTCATCCAGAATGGTCAGGACGCGGATCCCCTGCCGCTTGCAGTTGCCCAAAACGGCCTCTGCCTGTGACAAATCCTTGGCCGCGATGGCCTGCTTTTGCGCCGGCTTCAAGGGCAAATAGCGCTCCAGCACCTGTTCCGACGCTTCAAACACCGCCTTGGCCGAGCCAAAAGTCTCCAACAGATGGGGGATCTCATTCTTGGGGAATGCCGCCGTTTCCACCATCCAGATCAAATATTTCATCCCTGCGCCTCCATGCTCTGCCGGGACATCTCCCAAGCAAAGACGGCCGCCGCCACTGCGGCATTGAGGGATTCTGCGGTATGAATGGGAATGATCAGACTGCCGTCACAGATGCCCAGCGTAGCATCGCTGACGCCGTGGGCTTCGTTGCCGATGACAACGCAGGCCTTCTTCAGATCGGTTCCCACAACGCTGCGGCTGTCGGTGTGCAGCGCCGCCGCATACATCGGTACACCCAACGGTGCCAGTTGCGCCTTCAGCTCCGCCGCATCCGCCACCCGGTACACCGGCACGCGGAAGGCCGAACCCATGGCCGAGCGCAGCGTCTTGGGTGCCCACAAATCGACGCAATCGCCCATCAGCACCACGCCGTCCAGACCAAAAGCCTCTGCCGTGCGCAAAATCGTACCCAGATTGCCCGGGTCACGCAGGTTATCCAGCGCCAAAAAACGGCTGCCGGACACAGACTGCGCCCGCATCGGCATCTGACAGGTGAAAACCACGCCCTGGGGCTGCTCTACATCGCTGATGCGCTGCAGCACGGCAGGCGTTACGGCAAACACGTCACAAGTCAGACCGGCAGGCAACTTCTCCAGCCGATCCTCCAGGCAAAAGACCTGCTGCACGGCAAGACCGCTGCGCAGTGCCTCCTCCAGCAGGACGAAGCCTTCACAGACAAAGATATTCTCTTTTTTCCGCTGACTGCGGGAAGAAACCAGTTTCGCCACCTGTTTTACGGTGGGATTCTCTTTGCTGCTCAGCACTTTGACCATGCCGTCGCCTCCTTTTTCACCTTTACATTTCAGTATAACATAGCCGGCGGCGCTTTGCAATTTCTTTTTATCGCACCAAACCGCACGAAAAACAGAAACATTTCCCCCGCTTTTCCGCAAAAAGAAAGTGCCGCCAACCGGCAGCACTTTCATCACGCAAAATACAATTGCCTTTTCACACCCGCCGCTATCAAAGGCATTCTACATCCGCATTAACAGCCAAATCAAAAAGCAGACAACGATACAAACGATGCCCGCACAACAAACAGCAGCTTCCGTCCGGGCACGCTTGCTCGCGTCGGCTTTCTCTAACGGAGAACTCGCCGGCGCTTTATAGGCCCCGTGGCGTTTGCTGTCGAGGGATTTTTCTTAAACGTTATTGACAAGCTATCGTTGCAACGATATAATGATAGCAAGTAAGAAACTATCGTTATGGCGATACTAACAGGAGGTGCTTGCTATGAGCAAACTAACTGTATATCACGGCTCGCCGGTAATCATTGAAAAGCCGCAGTTTGGTGTCGGCAATCCTAACAACGATTACGGTCTGGGCTTCTACTGCACCGAGACTCTGGATCTGGCAAAGGAGTGGGCTTGCTCCGCAGAGACCGACGGCTATGCCAATAAATATACTTTGGATATGTCTGACCTGACAGTTTTGAGTCTAACCGGCGGCGACTACAACATCCTGAACTGGCTCGCCATCTTGCTGGAGAACCGGAAGTTCCGCATTGGCGGTGATGTGGCTCGGCAGGCTCGGGCATACATCTTTGAAAATTTCGGCATTGACTATAAGAAGTACGACGTTATCAAGGGCTACCGCGCCGATGACTCCTACTTCTCTTTTGCGTCCGCTTTCCTGAACAACACCATTTCCCTCTCCCAGTTGGAGCGCGCCATGGTGCTGGGCAAGCTGGGCGAGCAGGTGGTTGCAGTATCTCAGAAGGCCTTTGACGCCATTTCCTTTGAAGAAGCAATTGCTGCACCCAAGGAGATTTACTATCCCAAGAAGCTGGCTCGTGATACTGCCGCTCGGGACGAATTCCAGAAGGAAAAAGGCCGCGGCTCTGTCCTGACCGAAACCTACATTCTTGATATCATCAGACAGGGGTGGAAAAACGATGATGCGCGCTTACAACGAGTCGTACTTGGATGATGCTATGCATAACCTCGGCGACATGGTCGAGTATGCTGTGTGCGACTGCGGTTATGACCCGGACGAGTTCTTCGGCTGGTTTATTTCCTCCGGTGTAGCAGCCAAGTTTGAAAAAGGCAATCCCAAATACATTACCGGCATGTCCGGCTTTGAGCTGGTGGAAGCGGTTCTGAAAGCCACCAACATTGCCCTCCCCGGTATTGCTCCCTCCTATCCGGATTTCAAAGGCCGGGAGTACTGGGCCGGTTGGATTTTCGCCTACTACCAGTGGCAGAGCGGCAGACGGTTTGAGGACATCGTTGCGGATGGGCTGACCCTCTCCACCGTCTTCGGTATGTATATCCACCATGAGGCTGACAACAGTAAGTTCGTGGAATCCGCCGATGCCATTATCCGGCGCAACAAAGAAACCAGGAAATCCAAGCTGCACACTATC
>JAFYMZ010000092.1 GCA_017548175.1 Clostridia bacterium
ATACCAACGGGGCATTGCATCCAATCACGGCGACCCGGAGCATCTGTGGAGCAAGTTTGGTCTGCAGATGGACGGGTTCCGGGCCGATGTGGCGGCGGCGCTGCGGGGCAGCTATCGGGTGCTGGCCGGCACGTATCCCGACCTTGCAGCGGCTAAGGCGCAGGCGCGGACACTGCTGACGGCAGGCTTTTCCGCCACGGTGCTGGAGCCTTCCGGCAACGAGATCACACTGACCCGCACCGGAACGGTACGGGTCAACACCAGTCTGAACATCCGCAGCGGTCCCGGCACCGGCTACAGCCGTGTCGGAAGTCTGAAAAACGGTGACACGGTGACGCTCATTGACGAGCGTGACGGTTGGGGCGCGCTGCTGCAGGGCGGCTGGGTCAGTCTGGACTATATCATCAACGCGTAAGGAGGAATCACAATGGAGATGTTGGGCATTACTGCCGTGGCGGCCATTACGGTGATCTGCTATCTGGCGGCCGCCGCTGCCAAGGCGCTGGGGCTGCCCGGCAAATGGCTGCCCGTGCTGTGCGGCCTGTGCGGCGGCGTGCTGGGCATGGCTGCCATGTACCTGATGGCAGAGTATCCCGCAGGTGACCTGATCACCGCGGCCGCGGTGGGCATCGTGTCCGGCTTTGCCGCCACCGGTGTGGATCAGGCCATCAAGCAACTGACCGGAAAATCGGAATAATTTTTGGCAAAAAGCGCGCTTGGATGTGATCCGAGCGCGCTTTTTTCGCCGTGCAACTGCCGGTTGCTAAAATTTCAAAGGCCGCTTGGTTTACTTTCGGGTCAAACTGCGATATACTTTAAGCAAAGAAACCGCAAACAAGGAGGCGAACGTATGAAACTGGGCAACAATATTTACCTGGTGCGCCAGCGCAAGGGGCTTTCGCAGGGCGATCTGGCCGAAGCACTGGAGGTTTCCCGTCAGTCTGTTTCCAAGTGGGAAACGGGCGGTGCTACCCCCGATCTGGATAAGCTTTTAGCTCTGTGCGACCTGTTTGGCGTCACGTTGGATGAATTGGTGCGCGGCGAAGTGGCGGAAGAGCCCACCGCGCCCGTGGCAGAAGAAATCTGTAACGCGCCCCCGGTTGCAGAGACACCTGCTGCGGCACAGCCCGTCTCCGGAGATGGCTCCGGAATGAAAGTTCTGCTGACAGTCATTCTCGCGATTTTGGGCCTGTGGCTGCTGTTCTCCTTATTTATGTCGCCTTCTTTGTGGCCGGGACTGCTGCTTTTGCTGGTATTGGGCGGATTCGGCTATGCCCTGTGGACACGGTCGAAGGATGAGCAAGGCGACCCGGAGGCGGAACAGAAGCGGTCAACTTTTAAAACACAGCTTTTGAAAATCATATTGATTTCTTCGGTGATCCTGTTGCCGGTTTTCGGACTGGCAAGCTCCCTGCCCGAAGGTCCCGTCTATGCCAAAGCCGACAAGGAATCCACGCTGACCCCGCAGGATTATCCCAGTGTGCGCTTTGATGCCCACGGCGGCAAAACCAGCGTGTCTTATTCCATCATCAACGAAACCGACGGCATCATATCCTACGATGCCCGTCAGCAGCGGATCGAAGTTCAAAAAGATGGAAAATGGTACACGCTGAAGAAACGCACTGAGCCCGACGGGACCTATGCGGGAGAGTTGCTGTCGGGGAAAAGGATGTATCTTCAAATTTTCTGCGACGAGGTGTACGGAACGCTGCCGGTGGGCACCTACCGGGTGCTGGTGAAGGTGTACCCCCTCAGCCAATCCGGCAAAGCGCAGTGGATCGCCAGCGAGTTCACCATTGAGGCTGCATTCAAGCTTTCATAAGCAATCTATAAAACAACAACAACCCCTGTGTTCGTTTGAACACAGGGGTTGTATCGTTCTATGAGATTATCGTTTTGCACCTTTGCTGCCCTTGGCACCGCCCAACTGAGCGGTGGACAACAGGTTGGTATCGAAGGAGAAGTGCAGCTGCTTCCGCCGGCGCTGGCGCTTGAGGGCGATGCGCACCAGTTCATCCATCAGTGCGGCAAAGCTGAGGCCGCTGGCCTCCCACAGGTAGAAGGACAGGGAGCCGGGGATGGTGTTGATCTCGTTGACGAAGATCTCGCCGCTGTCACCGTCCATCATACAGTCCACGCGGCAGACACCGGCAGCATTGATGGCGCGGAAGGCATCCACACACATCCGGCGGATCTTCTCTGCCGTTTCTTCGTCCAGATCGGCAGGCACTTTGCGGGCAAGGCTGCTCATGCCGGCGCTTTCGCCGCCGGATTTGGCACCCTTAGCGCCCTTGCTGCCGCCGCCCGACTGGTATTTATCGGCATAGGTGAGAAAATCGGTGGCGTTCAGAGGTTCTTCGCAGACGGAGGCACGAGCCTCGTCGGCATCACCCAGCACCGAGCAGTTGATCTCGCGCAGTTTGGTGATGGCGCGCTCGCAGAGGGCGTATTCGGCATAGCGGAAGGCTTCTTCCAGCGCTTCTTCCAGTGCCTGACGGTTGCGCGCCTTGCCGATGCCCACGCTGCTGCCCAGATTATAGGGCTTGACGATGACGGGATAGCCGATCTTCTGCTCGATCTCGTCCATGGCGGCATCGGGGTCAGTATAGTAGGCGCTGCGGCCCACCTTGACGCCGGGCAGGCAGGGCACGCCGGCGATGTTGAACATGGCCTTCATCGCCCATTTATCCATACCGATGGCGCTGGCGCACACGTCGGGACCGGTGTAGGGCAGTTCCAGTCGCTCGAAATGCGCCTGCATGGTACCGTCTTCGCCGCCGGTGCCGTGGAAGATGGGCAGCGCCACATCCAGTGTGGCTACCACGCTGCTGCCGAAGGGCTTTTGCTTCTCCAGCACCAGCACGGTCTGATCCTGCTGCTTCATCAGCACCACTTTCTGCGCGTTTTTCAGCGCAGTGGGGATATCCCGATAGGTCTCCAGCTGCTTCAGATGCTCGCCGGTATAAAACTCACCGGCCTTGCTGACATACACGGGGATGACCTGATATTTCGTTTCGTCCATGGCGCCGATGGTCTGCATAGCGGTGATGACGGAGACTTCGTGCTCGACGCTGGCACCGCCGAAAAATACGCCTGCGCGGATCTTCATAGGATCAGTCCTTTCTGTCGGGGGGAATGAAAAAACTTAATAGTTGTCGGTCAAATCGTTGAGCAGCAGCACCATCTTGTCTTCCAGACGGGCGCTGCGAGCCATAGCCATGGCATCCTGCACGGTGTTGGCACGGAGCACGGCGGCTTCGGCCAGACCGGCGGCCTTGGCGCCGGCTTCGATGGCATCGGTTCGGGGCTGGCTGCCCACCAGGATCAGCAGGTCGCAGTTGCCGGCGGCCTGCGTGCCCAGCACGCGGTTGTACTCCAGTTCCTTGTCGCCCAGTTCCACCAGACCGGGGGTGATGACGATGCGGCCGCCGCGGCACAGGCCCAGGGTCTCCAGCGCAACGGCTGCGCCGGCGGGGTTGGAGTTGTAAGCATCGTCGATGATGGTGATATCACCGGCCTGTTTCAGTTCCAGACGGTGGGGTGCGCCCTCCAGCTGGCGGACGGCAGGCACCATGGCCTTCAGGCTGACGCCAAGGCTGTGTGCCACGGCCACGGCACCGGCAATGTTCTGCACATTGGCGGCACCCAGCAGACGGGTGCGGTATTCTTGCTTGCTGCCGTCGGGGGCGGTGACGGTAAAGATAGAGCCGCTGCGGCCGATGTGCACGTCGGACACGGCGTAATCCTTGCCGTTCTGACCGTAGGTGACGACATCCTGATCATAGGCGTGCTGCGCGATGAGCGCGCTGTCAAAGTTGAGGAACACGGGGCCGCGGCCCTTGACGGCATCGGCCAGTTCCAGTTTGGTTTTCACGATATTTTCCACCGAGCCGAAGGTCTCCAGATGCTGGGGGCCGATGGAGGTGATGATGGCAAGATCGGGGTGCGCCAGCTGGCAGATCTCGGCGATGTCGCCCACGTGACGGGCACCCATCTCGCACAGGAAGATCTCGTGGGTGGGGCGCAGACCCTCGCGCACGGCACGGATGACGCCCAAGGTGGTATTGTAATTGCCCGGCGTCATATAGACATTGTATTTTACGGACAACAGCTGGTTCAGGAAGTATTTGACGCTGGTTTTGCCGTAACTGCCGGTGATGCCCACGATCTTCAGATTGGGGCTATCCCGCAGGATGCGGTCGGCCTCGTTATAATAGTGCTGATTGATGGCCTTTTCCATGGGACTGTTGACGGCGCTGTACAGCATCACCAACCAAGGCTGCAGCAGAATTTGCGCGGGGATGCGCAGCACATACAGTCCGGTGCAGAGGACGAAGAGTGCGCCGGCCAGTTTTCCGCCAAACCAGATGCCGATGAAGCTGAGCACCAGTGCGGTGACCGTCAGCACATTCCACAGCACCAGCAAAATGCCGGCGGTGACCAGCATACGCTTGACGCGCGGGGTGTAGACCAGCGGCTTTTTGGCCTTGGGCGGACGGTTGATGAGCACAAACAGGCCCATGCCCAGCACCATCAGCCACCACAGGCGGTCAAACAGCAGGCCGCTGCCGCCCACCATGATCATCAGGGTGGGGACGATGCGCTTGGCGCTCCAGTTTTCCCGGCGGTTGGCACGCAGGTAGTTGGTATAGGACAGGCGCTGATAGCCGTTCAGCTGGTACATATGCATGGAGCGCTGCAGGATGAGCCAAGTGCAGACCACCGGGCCCAGCAAAAAGAGCAGCAGACCCAAAATACGAACGAAGTATTGCATCAGGACCTCCCTTTCTTACAAAAACGCTTCCATAACGGCCTTGAACTGGGGCCAGTTGTCGGCATAGGCAAAGTGACCGGCATTTTGGATGACGGCGAGACCGGAGCCGGGGATCTTTTGCTCCATGATCTGGCCGTAGAGCACCGGGGTGGCGGTGTCGCGGTCGCCGTACACCAGCAGCACTTCGGCGCGGATGTGGGGCATTTTGTCCTGCAGGTCTACCCGCAGCACATTGTTCATGGTCTGGCGCATCACGGGTACCGCGGCCTTATAATCGGCGCTGCTGCGCTTGTCGCGCATTTCTTCGTACAGGTCACCGAACAGAGGCTTGGTGATGGGGTTGGTGCCCAGCACCTTGGCGGTCTTGTACAGAGCCAGTTTGATCTTGGCCTTGGTACTGCGGGGCAGAACCACGCCGGTGGAGCCCATCAGCACGGCTTTTTCGCAGCGCAGGGGGCAGTTGGCATCGCTCATCAGGCTGAGGGCGATGCGGCCGCCGTGGGAGTGTGCCATCAGGATGGCCTGCTCTACCTGCAGACGGCGGCAAAACTCCAGCGTGAAGTCGATGTAATCCTGCATGGTCAAGGGCTTGGTGGGCAGGTCGGTGCCGCCCACACCGGGCATATCAAAAGCCAGCACCCGATAGCCGCGGCCTTCCAGCAGGTCAAAGATGGGCTGGTACAGTTCCACGGGGGCACCCCAGCCGTGCAAAAACAGCACGGTACGGTCGCCCGTGCCCTGCTCTATATAATGGACGTTCAATCCATGGATGGTCAGATTCATACCGTCACCTCTTATCAGGTCGTTGCATTCTATCAATACACATAAGAATTCAATGATATTCTATCACGATATACCCGTCACCGCAAGGTGAAATTTGCCGATGCGGGCACAAGAAAAAACATCCTGTGGCGTGCACAGGATGTTTTGCTTCTTTACTTGCGCCAGGTGCGGGGCATGATCATGGCCAGCAGGGGCAGGATCTCCAGTCGGCCGGCCAGCATATTGAAGATGAGCACCATCTTGGACAGGCCGCTGTAGGCGGCAAAGCTGCCGGTGGGGCCGACCATACCGAGGCCGGGACCGATGTTATTCAGGGTGGCGATGACCGCCGTCACGTTGGTGGTGGTATCAAAGCCATCCAGCGAGATGAGCAGCAGGCTGCCCAGGAAGATCATCACGTAGAGGATCAAAAATCCGGCGATGCCGTTGACCAGTTCAGTGGGCACGCGCTTGCCGTTGAAGCGCACCACCTCGACGCGGTTGGGCGAGATGGACTTTTTCATCTGGCGGTAGCCTTCTTTGAAGAGGATGACCACGCGGGACACCTTCATACCGCCGCCGGTGGAACCGGCGCAGCCGCCGATGATCATCACCGTCAGCAGCACCGTGCGGCTCAGTTCGGGCCACAGGTTAAAGTCTGCCGACGAGTAGCCGGTGGTGGTCATGATACTGGACACTTGGAACACCGCGTGCTTCAGCGCTTCGCCTGCGCTGTCGAACATCCCCACGATGTTCACCGTGACCACCGCGATGGCGGCCAGCATTACGCCCAGATAAATGCGCAGTTCCTCGTTGCGGAACGCTTCTTTGGCGCGTTTGGTGAGGATCAGGTAATAGCAGCCAAAGTTGACGCCGCACAGGATCATGATCACCGAAAGGATGATCTGGGTGGCGGTATTGTAGTCGGCTGCCGAGCTGCTGAGAATGCCAAAACCGCCGGTGCCCACGGCACCGAAGGTCAGCAGCAGCGAGTCGAAGATGGGATTGCCTGCCGTCAGCAGCAGGACGATGCCCAACAGGGTGATGACAAAGTAAATGCTGTACAGATATTTCGCCGTGGCACGGCTGCGGGGCACCAGTTTGGACACCGCAGGGCCGGTACTCTCAGAGCGCATCAGGTGGATATCACCGCCGCCGCTGGACAGGGACTGGGTCATCATCACGAATACCAGTACGCCCATACCGCCCACCCAGTGGGTGAAGCTGCGCCAGAACAGGTTGGCGCGGCTCAGGTCCTCTACCCGAGGCAGGATGCTGGCACCGGTGGTGGTAAAACCGGACACCGTTTCAAAAAAGGCATCGACAAAGGAAGGGATCTCGCCGCTGAATACAAAGGGCAGCGAACCGCCCAAGCTGAGCACCACCCAGCCCAAGGCCACCGCCACCAGACCCTCGCGGGAGTAGATGGTACGGGTGCTGACCCGCAGGCGGATGAGGAAGTAGGACACGACGGCCAGCAGGCCTGCCGTGAACACATAGGCGCTGACACAGGGCCACTCTCCGTAATAGAGGGCCACGCAGGCGGGCAGCAGCATCAGCGCTGCCTCCGCCAGCAAAAGCACGCCTATGATATAGGCTGTCATTCGTTTATTCATACCGTCACGCTTCCTTATTCGGTGCGCAGGATGTCATCCAGTACGTCAAAGCCTTTTTGGGTGGTGACGATGATGACGGTATCACCGGGCTGCAGGGCGTCGTCACCGCGCGGAGACAGGATGGTTCCGCGGCGGTTGATACAGGCCAGAATCACGTCTTTTTTCAGCTTCAGGTCTTTGATGAGCACATTTACCAGTTTGCTGCTGGGGCTGACCTCAAACTCGATGGCTTCGGCCTTGTCCTCCAGAATATGATACAGGGTCAGCACGCCGCTGCCCACGCCGTTCTGCTTGGCGCGAACGTAACTGACCACCTGATCGGCGGTCATCAGCTTGGGCGTGACCACGCTGCCCAGACCCAAGGGACGGACGATGGGAGTCAGTTCCACACGGTTGATCTTGGTGACCGTCTTGATGGTGCGGCGGATATGCTTGGCATACAGAGAGGTGAGGATGTTTTCCTCGTCAATGCCGGTCAGGCAGCAGAAGGCATCGGCTTCCAGCAGACCCTGCTCGTCCAGCACGGAATGGCTGGTGCCGTCGGCCACAACAATGTCGGCCTGAGGCAGTTTTTCTGCCAGGGCCGTGGCTTTGGCTTCATTCTGCTCGATGACCGTTACGCGAATGCGCTGCTTCAGCAGCTGCTGCGCCAGATAATAGCTGGTTCTGCCGCCACCGCTGATGATAACGCGCTTGATCACCTTTTGGGGCACACCGGCTTCCTTGAAGAAGGTGTACATCTTGCCGGCAGGGGCAACCACGGTCATCACATCGCCCTCTTTGAAGCGGAATCCACCCAAAGGAATAAACACCTTGCCGTCACGCTC
>JAFYMZ010000093.1 GCA_017548175.1 Clostridia bacterium
AGTCCTGGTCATCGAAGGTACTACCGCTGCCGATATGCCCGATGTGCCTGCACACAAGCAGTCCACCCGCATCCGTCAGGGTGCCGTGGTCTCGCTGATCGACGGCGGCAATGTGTACAGCCGCGGTCTGCGTCAGGCCGTTTGTGCCGAGGCTGACAAGCGCGGCGTCAAGTGGCAGTATCGCCAGAGCGCCAACGGCGCCACCGATGCCTCTTTCGGTACCATCGGTGCCAGCGGTGCGCTGACCTTTGGTCTGTCCGCACCCGTGCGTTATATCCACTGTGCCTGCGGTGTGGCTTATCTGCCCGATCTGGCAGAAATCCGCGCCATGGCAGACATCGTTCTGGAGAAAGCAGGTGAGCAGAATGTTTGATGTATTGGAACTGCAGAAACAGCTGGTTGCGGCAGCTTGCCCTTCCGGCAGTGAATATAAAGCCATCAGCCCGCTGCTGGCCGATCTGGCAAAGCCCTTTGTGGACGAGGTGTATACCGATGCCATGGGCAACCTGATCTGCCATAAGAAGGGCAGCGGCAAAAAGATCATGCTGTGCGCCCATATGGATGCCATCGGTCTGATGGTCACCTCCGTCAGCGAGGACGGCGCCGTATGGTTCACCAATGTGGGCGGTCTGCGCCCCGTGCAGATGATCGGCGCCCGTGTCCGTTTTGAAAACGGCCTGCAGGGCATCGTGCGTCTGCGTGAAGAAGGCAAGAACGCCGGTCTGCGTACCGGTCAGCTGATGCTGAGCCAGCTGTACGTGGACATTGGCGCCCTCAGCGGCGAACAGGCCAGAAGTATGGTCAAGGTGGGCGATGTGGCCGTCTTTGCCGGCGAACCCCGTGAAGTGGGCGGCGGCAACGTTATGGGCCCCTACGCCGATGACCTGATCGGCTGCGTGGTGCTGCTGCTGGCCATGGAGCAGAGCGTGAACACCCCCAACGACGTATATTATGTCTTCAGCGCACAGGAAGAAGTGGGCTGCCGCGGCAGCAAGACCGCTGCCTTTGCCATCGCCCCCGATCTGGGCATTGCGGTGGATGTTACCGGTACCGGCGACGTGCCCACCGGCAAGGTGCCTATGGAAGTGAAACTGGGTGCCGGCCCCACCATCAAGATCAAGGACGGCTCCGTCATCTGCAGCCACGAAGCCAACGCGCTGCTGGAGCAGGCTGCCGCAAAGGCCGGCATCGTGTGCCAGCGTGAGATCCTGCTGGCAGGCGGCACCGACACCAGCTCTATGCAGATGGCAGGCAACGGTGCCATCGCCACCTGCGTCAGCGTTCCCACCCGCCATATCCATTCTCCTGCCGAGACTTTTAATCGCAGTGATGTGGAACAGGCCGGCAAACTGCTGCGCGCTGTGCTGGCAGAAGCACTGTAAAGGAGGGTTTTCACATGAATTATGTTGAAGTGTTAAAGAAACTGGCCGCCGTGGCCCAGCCCTCCGGTCTGGAGCAGCCGCAGGCTGCCGTGCTGGCCGAACTGGCCCGTCCCTATGCGGATGAAATGTATACCGATGCCTTGGGCAACCTGATCTGCCACAAGAAAGGCCCCGGCAAAAAGATGATGTTCCCCGCCCATATGGATGTCATCGGCTTTATGGTCACCTACATCGACGAGCGCGGTTTCCTGCGCTTTGCCCCTGTGGGCGGTCACACCTCCGGTGAGATCCTGGGTGCCGTAGTCAAGGGCGAAAACGGCATCCGCGGCAGCATTTGGGCTGATGATACCGTACCTGCCGAGGCTACCTGCAACAGTATGGACAAGACCGATATGTATATTGACATCGGCGCAGCTGACCGTGCAGAGGCCGAAAAGCTGGCACCCATCGGCAGCTACTTTACCTTTGATGCCGACGTGGTCGATACTGGTTTTGGCACCGTAATGATGCCTTATGCCGACAATCTGGGCGGCTGTGCCGTACTGCTGGATGCCATGCAGCAGATCAAAGAACCCAAGAACGACCTGTACTTCGTCTTTTCCGTACAGGAAGAGGTGGGTCTGCGCGGTGCAAAGGCCGCCGCTTGGAGCATCGCACCCTATGTGGGCATCGCCGTGGACGTCACCGATACCGGCGACGCACCCTGTGCGCCCGAAGTGGGCCGTATGGCCGTAAAAGTGGGCGCCGGCCCTACCATCAAGTACAAGGACAGCAGCCTGCTGTGCAATCCGCAGGTCATCGCACATCTGATCAAGTCTGCCAACAAGGCCGGCGTTGCCTATCAGAACGAAGTGCTGGTGGCCGGCGGCACCGATGCCGGTGCCATGCAGCGCAGCCGTGGCGGCGTGCTGTCCGGTGCGGTGAGCCTGCCCTGCCGCAATCTCCATAACCCCGGTGAAGTGGTGTCCCTGTCCGATCTGGAAGGCGCTGCCAAGATCATCGCGGCTGCGGCAGAACTGGAGTTTTAACAATAGGAGTTTTGCATATGAGCAGATTTACCCCTGCAGAATGGGAATTGGCCAAGCGTGCAGAGGAAAAGATCCGGGAGAGCGTCGAGCGCATTGACTATGTATCCCGGGTGAATACCGAGCGCGTGCTGGAAGCCTTTGCCCGTCACCGGGTCAGCGATGCCTGCTTTGCCGGCACCACCGGTTACGGCTATGACGATATGGGCCGCGAAAAGCTGGAGGCCATCTATGCCGATGTGTTCGGCTGTGAAAAGGCACTGGTGCGCACCACCTTCGTCAACGGCACCCATGCCATCGGTTGTGCCATGTTTGGCTGCGTGTCCCCCGGACAGACCATGCTGAGCATCACCGGCGACGTGTATGACACCCTGCAGACCCTGACCGGTCAGCGGGGCAAGGTGCCCGGCAGCTTTGCCGATTACGGCATCGGCTTCCGCAAGGTGGATATGAAGTGCGGCAGACCGGATCTGTCCGCCATTTCCAAGGCGGTGGCGGAACCCGATGTAGCTGCCGTGCTCATCCAGCGCAGCCGCGGCTACGGCATCCGGCACACCCTGTCGCCTCAGGAGATCGGAGAACTGTGCACGCTGGTGAAGTCCATCCGTCCCGATGTGGTGGTGATGGTGGACAACAGTTACGGCGAGTTTGCCGATGTTACCGAACCCACCCATCACGGTGCAGACCTGATCTGCGCTTCGCTCATCAAGAATCCCGGCGGCGGTCTGGCACCCTCCGGCGGCTATATCGCCGGCCGCGCCGATCTGGTAGAGCGTGCTGCGGCACGGATGAGCGTGCCCGGCATCGGCGGTGAGTGCGGCGCAACCCTGGGTCAGAACCGTCTGCTGTTCCAAGGCTTCTTTATGGCGCCTCACGTGACGGCACAGGCCATCAAAACGGCAGCCTTCTGCGCCGCCGTGATGGAAGATCTGGGCTTTGAAGCCTCGCCTTCTTCCGCCGAAGTGCGCTATGACATCATCCAGACCATCGCCTTTGGCAAGCCCGAGCCGCTGCTGGCCTTCTGCCGCGGCATTCAGGCCGGCGCGCCGGTGGACAGTTTTGCCACCCCCGAGCCTTGCGCCATGCCCGGGTATGACGATCCCGTGGTGATGGCAGCCGGTGCCTTTATTCAGGGCAGCAGCATCGAACTTTCCTGCGATGCCCCCATGCGTGAGCCCTATACCTGCTATATGCAGGGCGGCCTGACCTATGAGTCGGGTATGCTGGGCATCCTGCGGGCGGTGCAGGAGATCCGGAAGTTAAAGGTATGATCATTCTGGGCTTTGACCCCGGCTATGCCATCGTAGGATATGGCGCCATTGAACATAGCCGCGGCAAAAACAAACTGATCTCTTACGGCGCCATTACCACCCAGCCCGGACCGGATATTTCCCTGCGCCTGCGGGAGATCTATCAGGACGTATGCCAGCTGCTGGATACCATTCGCCCCGATGCGGTGGCGGTGGAGGAACTGTTCTTCACCAACAACGTGACCACCGGCATTGCCGTGGCACAGGCACGCGGTGTCATTCTGTTGGCCTGTGCCCAGCGCGGTTTGATCCCGGCAGAGTACACGCCTATGCAGGTCAAGCAGGCGGTGGTGGGTTATGGTCTTGCTGAGAAAAAGCAGGTCATTGCCATGACAACGCAGATATTGGGGCTTGCCAAGCGTC
>JAFYMZ010000094.1 GCA_017548175.1 Clostridia bacterium
AAAGCGTTCTCCAGATCACGGAAGTCGGAGGAGACACCGGACACGCCCAGAACGCCGGACTTCTTGTTCAGGGTGTTGACCATGTCCTTGATGTTCAGGTCGTACTTGGTCATCAGGTACTCCAGGATACCGGCATCCAGGTCACCGGAACGGGTGCCCATGGGCAGACCGGCCAGGGGAGTGAAGCCCATGGAGGTGTCAACGCTCTTGCCGCCGTCAACAGCAGTGATGGAAGAGCCGTTGCCCAGATGGCAGGAAACCAGCTTCAGCTCGGAAGGATCCTTGCCCAGCATAGCAGCAGCACGCTGAGAAACGTACTTGTGAGAGGTGCCGTGGAAGCCGTAGCGACGGACAGCGTCCTTCTCATAGTACTCGTAGGGCAGAGCATAGGTGTAAGCAACGGGGGGCATGGTCTGATGGAAAGCGGTGTCAAACACAGCAACCATGGGAACGCCGGGCATGATAGCCTTGCAAGCGTTGATGCCGGTGATGTTAGCGGGGTTGTGCAGAGGAGCCAGAGGATTGCACTCCTCGATGGCAGCCATAACTTCGTCGGTGATGACGACGCTGGCAGCAAACTTCTCACCGCCGTGAACCACACGATGACCGACAGCGTCGATCTCCTTCATGCTGGCGATCACACCGGTCTTCTCGCCGACCAGAGCATCCAGAACAGCCTGGATAGCCTCGGAATGGGTGGGCATAGCCACGTCGATGGCGTCCAGAACTTCCTTACCCTCGACCTGGGGCTTGTAGGTGAACTTGCCGTCGATGCCGATACGCTCGCACAGACCCTTTGCCAGCACAGCGCCGGTCTCGGGATTCATCAGCTGATACTTCAGAGAAGAGCTACCTGCGTTGATGACCAATACGTTCATGTTTTCAACACTCCTATTTCATAATTTCAATTTTTGTGTTATACTGTATGCAGCAGGATACGGAACCACCGATTTTCCCTGCTCATACTCTTTTATGATACTACAAATCAAAAGATTTGACAACAAGTTTGGAGTTCTTTTTTATGAAAATTTGCGGCATCGTAGCAGAATTTAATCCATTTCATAACGGACACGCCCATCTTTTGCGTGAAACGCGCTCTTTGCTGGGCGAAGAAACCGGCATTGTATGCTGTATGTCGGGCAATTTTGTCCAGCGCGGACAGGGTGCCTTGCTGCCCAAGCATCTTCGCGCCAAGGCTGCGCTGGAAAGCGGTGCCGATCTGGTGCTGGAATTGCCCGCCCCCTATGCCCTGCGCTCGGCAGAAGGCTTTGCCTCCTCTGCCGTAAGCATTCTGGCCGCGCTGGGTCAAGTCACCGACCTGAGCTTCGGCGCGGAAGATGCCGACGCCGATGCGCTGATGGAGCTGGCCGGTCTGCTTTTGGAGCACAAGACGGTGCAGGATACCTTGGTACACCTGCGCACCGGCATCTCTTACGCCGCTGCCCGTGAGCGCGCGCTGTATCAGCAGGTGCAGGAACGCGCCGAACTGCTGCGCAAGCCCAACAATATCCTTGCGGTGGAGTATTGCAAGGCGTTACAGGCGCAAAAAGCGGACATCACGCCCCACGCCATTCCCCGTGCCGGTGTCGGCCACGATGCCGCAGAGGCCGTCGACGGCTTTGCCTCCGCCTCGCTGCTGCGGCAGATGATCGCATCCGGTGACTTTGATGCGCTGACCGCCTATATGCCCGAAGGCTCTGCCGCCGCCATCCGTCAGGCGGCTGAATCCGGTCTGCTGCTTACCGATACCGCCGGATTGGATGCCGCCGCACTCCCCCATCTTCTGCGCCTGACCATGGACGATCTGGCCGCGCTGCCCGATGCCACCGAAGGTCTGGAGCATCGCCTGTACGCCGCCATCCGCCAAAGCCGCAGCCTGCAGGGCATGGCAGAAGCCGCCCAAACCAAGCGCTATCCGCTGGCACGGGTCCGCCGGATGCTGATGTGTGCATATTTAGGTATCACCGCCGAAGAAAGCGCCGCTGCGCCCACCTATATCCGCGTACTGGGCTTCAGCCGCCGCGGTCAGGAGATCCTGCGCCGTGCCGCCAAGACCGCTTCCCTGCCCATCATCACCAAACCCGCCCACGCCCGCGACCTGGGCGGCGCGGTGGGCGAAGCCTATGCCCGGGAAGTTTTGCGCTGTGATCTGTATCATCTGGCGCTGCCGGCACACAAAAACATCCCTTTGGGCAACGATTGGCGCACAAATCCCGTGATGCTGCGAAGCGAGGAAAAATAAGCAAAAATCCGCAAAAAAATCTCTAAAAAATGCAAGAAAATCCTTGACTTTCCATATCTGTTGCGATATAATAACAGAGCCGCATTGAACGGGTATGCAAGTGGAGCGTGCTCCCACCCCTAAAGCGAGACCGTAAATGAAGGAGAGGTGTAAAGGAATGTACGCAATCATTAAGACTGGCGGCAAGCAGTACAAGGTTTGCGAAGGCGATGCGATCTACGTCGAGAAGCTGGAGCTGGAGAACGGTGCTGAAGTTGAGTTCGAGACCATCATGGTCGGCAACGAGGGCGAGGTCAGCATGGGCGGCAAGGTCACCGGTGAAGTGGTCAAGTCCGGCAAGCAGAAGAAGATCATCGTCTACAAGATGAAGCCCAAGAAGAACTACCGCAGAAAGCAGGGCCACAGACAGCCCTATACCAAGGTGGTCATCAAGACCATCGGCTAATTTTCGCTGATTTCATTATTCTAATATTCGGAGGTGCAACAATGGCTCATAAAAAAGGTGTCGGCTCTACTAAGAACGGCCGTGATTCCGAGTCTAAGCGCCTTGGCGTAAAGCGTGCTGACGGTCAGTATG
>JAFYMZ010000095.1 GCA_017548175.1 Clostridia bacterium
CTTGCCTGCAATTAACATTCCTCAATACTTATGGATATGGGGCGGTATAATCGCAATTATCAAAATCAGTAATATCACATGGGGATATGTTTCCCAAAAACAGTTTATAGCCCTGCATACCATAATGAATAAGCTTAGCGGGTTGTTATTGTTTCTTCTTCCCCTAACACTTTCTTTTGTGGAATTAAAATACAGCTCCATTGCAGTATGTTCAACAGCAACATTTGCAGCAATTCAGGAATCGGTTTATATTGCAGCAGGGCGTGAAAACAAGTGAGCAACAGACCGTTGCTTGTGGATCAAAAGCTCTCCCATTATAATCATGTTGAGGTGATGATTCTATGGAAACAAAAGATATTATTCTCAACTTGAGAACCAAAAAAGGAATATCGCAAGAAGAGCTTGCGGAAAAAGTGTTTGTGACCCGGCAGGCGGTTTCCCGCTGGGAGACAGGAGAAACCCTTCCAAATATTGAGGCCTTAAAGCTGCTTTCAAAGCTGTTTGATGTTTCAATTAACACCCTGCTTGGTTCACCAAGACAGCTTGTTTGTGCGTGCTGCGGTACGCCTATGGATGATAGCAATGTCAGCCACGAAAAAGACGGTACTTTTAACGAGGAATACTGCAAATGGTGCTATGCAGACGGCGAGTATACCCTTGATTTTTTGGAGAAATATAGGGAACTTGGTGGAAAAGAAAAGTTTGAAGCGTTCAAGCAACAGCTGATCTACGAATTTAACACACTGCTTTCGATTGAGGGGTTGCCCAAAGTGGAAAATCTGAATGTGTTGCCCGGCAGTTTTGTCAATCTGGAATATCGCCTCCCGAACGGTCAAATCGTAAAATTTCTTGATGATGACGCTACCTATCTTGGCAGTCAGCTCGAATGTGAATCTGGTGGAGACCGTTGCGTTGGCATTGTCGCGAATATGGACTTTTTGCTCGTTTGCACCTACGAGACAAACGGCGAAAATCCAGAGTTGATTATTTACAAAAAGCGATAAGAAATGCATATAAATGCGTGAATCAAGTCCAATGTGTCACGCAGTTGTGGTCTGCAAAAAAGCCTCTCTTTGTCGTTTTGACGAAGAGAGGTTATTTATATTCGAAATCAGTCCAAAAGGTAATTGGGAGTTTCGGCGGCAGCCTTTGACAGCGGCGGCCCTTTTCGATATAATATAAGAATACAGTTTGCCCCGGCCGGGTGGAGGCCGACCGGGAGAAGAAAGGATTTCGATACTATGTCCTCCCTGGAAAGCAACTCCCTGAAGCGGGACTTTATCCGATTCGTGGTGCCGACCATTCTGTCGCTGCTGGTGTTTGCCCTGTACAGCATCGTCGACGGTATTTTTGTCTCCAAGGGCGTGGGTGAACTGGCGATGTCGGCCGTCAACATCTGCCTGCCCTTTACCAATTTTCTCTTTTCCATCGCCGTCATCTTTGCGGTGGGTACATCCACCATTTTGGCCAACCGTCTGGGTCAGGGAGACAAGGACTCGGCCAGCGGCCTGTTTACCCAGAACCTGGTCTTTCTTACGGTGGTGGGTGTCAGCATTACCCTGCTGGTCTTTGTGTTCCTGACGCCCTTTGCCAAACTGCTGGGCGGCGGCGAGGGTACGCTGGACTACGTCAAGCAGTATCTCACCGGTCTGGTGCCCTTCAGCCTGTGCTTCATCGTGTCGTATAATCTGGAAGTGCTCATCAAGACCGACGGCTATCCCCGTCTGGCTACCATTACGGTGACCACCGGCTGTCTGGCCAACTGCGTGCTGGATTATCTGTTCATCTTCGTCTTTGATTGGGGTGTCTGGGGCGCGGCGGTGGCCACCGGCACCAGCCAGCTGCTGACCTGCGTGCTGTATTTCATTCATTTCCTGGGCCCCAAGTCCACCTTCCGCCTCACCCGCTTCCGCTTCGACTGGCGCATTTACCGCCGCTTGATCCCGCTGGGCATCCCCGACGGCAGCACCGAGCTGTGCACCGGTCTGATGCTCTTCCTGTTCAACCGCGTGGTACTGGAACTGATGGGCAACGACGGCATCATCAGCTACACCATCATCGGCTACGTGAACACCATGATCGTCATGACCATGGTGGGCATCAGCCAAGGCACCCAGCCGCTGGTCAGCTACCACCGCGGCAAGGGCGATGCAACCAAGTGCCGCACCCTGCTGCGCTACGGCCTGACCACCACCGCGGTACTGGCGGTGTGCATCTTCGTTTCGTTGTTTACGCTGGCGCGGCCGCTGGTCAGCCTGTTTTTGTCCAATGTCTCCCCCGAGACCTTTGACTTTGCGGTGCACGCCTTCCGCAGTTATATCCCCTGCTTCCTGCTGATGGGCTTTAACGTGGTGCTGTCCGGCTATCTCATCGCGCTGGAGCGCCCCACCCGCGCCATCGTCATCGCGCTGGGACGCGGCTTTGCGGTACAGGGCGCCTGTCTGCTGGCGCTGGCAGCCACCGTGGGCGGCAACGCCATTTGGTTCGCACCGCTCATCAGCGAAGTGATCTGCCTCAGCCTTGCGCTGGTATTTTTGAAGCAATCTCGCGGAAAAGAGTTAGAAACCGCATAAAAGAGAGAAAGGGGCGCAGATATGGCGGTACCCACGAAAAAGAAACAGAAAAAAGGCGGCAAACTGATCAAGACCGTTCTTTGGATCTTGCTGATCGGCGCGATCTTCAACGGCATTAGCGACGGTGCGCTGATGGATGACCTGAATCGTCTGATGGGACGGGATCAGATCCAATCTTCCGGCGGTGATGTCCCCGGTGACCCTGACGGCGATCCGGATCCCGATTCCGGCGACCCCGATGGCGGTGAAAACACCGGCAACCAGACGGGCGAAGGCAACCAGACGGGTAACCAATCCGGTAATCAGTCCGGCGGCGGAACCCAGACTTCCGGCAGCAAGGCCACCTATGGCAGCGGCAGCAAGCCCAATCTGCCGTCTTCTCTGAAAAATAACGTCCTTTTGAATACCAAGGATCAGGGCATCAGCGCCACCTTCAC
>JAFYMZ010000015.1 GCA_017548175.1 Clostridia bacterium
AGCGCTTCCAGCGCGGCGGCATCGGGGTTGGGGTCATAGTCCCGTTCCAGCAGCAGCGCGGCTTCCGTCAGGTTGGGCACCAGCACGGTGGCCCGACGGCACAGGCTGCGGGTGGCGGCAATGCGCTGGGCGTCAAAGCCGCGATAGGGGGTGCCGTTGTCGCCCATTACCGGGTCTACCACCACCACGCAGTGGGGATTTGCCAGTTTTTCCACCACTTCGCCCACCAGCGCCGCCTGAATGGGGGCGGCCAGATAGCCCAGATACATGCCGTCAAAGCGCAGGTCCTGCTTGCGCCAATGGGCGATGATCTCGGTCATCTGCTGGGTCAGGGGCAGAAAGGTGGCTTCGGGGAAGCCGGTGTGGGTGCTCAGCAGGGCGGTGGGCAGCAGGCCGCACTCCAGACCCATGGCGGTCAGCACGGGCAGGGCGGTGCTGCCGGAACTCTTGCCCAGACAGGCAAAGGCCTGCGCGGTCAGCACGCGGGGTTGTTTCGTCATAGGATCGTCTCCTTTGTGTACGGTTCAAATGGTTGTATATGCAGCGCGGCAGGGGATCATTCCCCGCGGCGGCGGTGTTCCCGACGGGTCGCCACGGCGTTTTTCAGCCGGTGGTAGAGATACAGCCCTGCGGCACTGAGGACGGCAGCCACGGCAAAAACGATGACGGCGCGCAGGTAACTTTGGGTGCCCAAGGCATCGCCGCCCAAGGTAGAGGTGACCACCGAAGGGATACGGGCGAAAAAGCTGATGGCCATCCACACCGGCAGCTTCATTTCCGTCAGACCCACGAAATAGCACAGCAGGTCTTTGGGCGTGCCGGGGATGAAAAAGAGCAAAAAGGTCAGGCGGTTCAGCCGCCGGGAATCCTGCAAAAAGCGCAGCGCGCGGATCTTTTCCACCGGGAAAAAGACCTCTACCAGCGGCACGCCAAACTTGCGCACCAGCAAAAAGACCAGCGTGCTGCCGATGGCAATGCCGATGAGGCACAGCAGCGTGCCCTCTACGGCGCCAAAGGCATAGCCTGCGCCGATCTCCAGCGGCTCGCCGGGAATGATGGCCACGATGACCTGCAGGATGACCATTCCCACAAAGAGCAGCTTGCCGCCGAAGCCGTGGGCCTCTACCCACGCGCGAAAGGCTTGCGGCTGGGAAACCAGTCGCACCATCGGCGTGCCGATGTACCATGCCGTCAGGACGAAGAACAGGATGAAGATCATCCCGGCGCACCAAGCGGCCAGTTTTTTCTGCCGATGGGTCACGGCGGCACCTCCTTGTCTTTGCTTGGTTCTATTATGCCACTTTCCGGCGAAACTTGCAACGGAGCGAATGTAAAATCCCCGTGAAATCTGTCTGCGGAAGAAAGATTTTGCGCCTGCCCCTTGACTTTTTTTGCCTCGGGGGGTAGGATAGGAACAGCAGGAGCCCCTGCCACAAGGCTGCGGATCCCTGCACCGCAGTGCGCCCTACATAGCATGGTTTGACTGGATTTGTTGAAAGTGGACGCCCTTTTGGCGTCCTTTTTTGCAATTTGGCAGCGGTTCGGCGCGTGCAAACTGCAGATAAAAATAATTTTTACGATACAAAGGAGCGAATCTGTATGGAAATCACGATCACCAAAAATCCCAATCCCGGCACGCTGCCCGACCCCGGCAAGCTGGTATTTGGCCGCACCTTTACCGACCATATGTTCCTGATGAACTATTCTCGTGAGGCAGGCTGGCAGAACCCCCGCATTGTGCCCTTCGGCCCCCTTTCTCTGCTGCCCTCCGCCAGCGTGTTCCATTACGGCGCCGAGATCTTTGAAGGCCTGAAGGCCTATCGCAAGGCCGACGGCAGCGTGCAGCTGTTCCGTCCTTGGGAGAATATGAAGCGTCTGAAGAACTCCGCTGAGCGTATGGGCCTGCCTGCCGTTCCCGAAGATCTGGCACTGGAAGCCGTGCTCAAGCTGGTGGAACTGGATCAGGCTTGGGTGCCCTCTGCCCCCGGCACCTCTCTGTACATCCGTCCCTTCGTCATCGCCACCGATGAAAATCTGGGCGTGCACGGCGTGCAGACCGCACTGTTCTGCGTCATTCTGTCCCCCGTGGGCAGCTATTTCTCCGGCGGCCTGACCCCCGTCAAGCTGATGATGGAGACCGAAGACGTGCGTGCCGTCCGCGGCGGTACCGGCTTTGCCAAGTGCGGCGGTAACTATGCCGGCGCAAACCGCGCCGCAGACCGCGCCAATGCCAAGGGCTTTGATCAGGTCCTGTGGCTGGACGGTGTGGAGCGCAAGTACATCGAAGAAGGCGGCGCTATGAACATTATGTTCAAGATCGACGGCAAGGTTGTCACCCCCGCCCTGAACGGCTCCATTCTGCCCGGTATCACCCGCGACTCCTGCATCAAGGTGCTGAAGAGCTGGGGTATGGAAGTGGAAGAGCGTCTGGTCAGCGCAGAAGAAGTGCTGCAGGCCGCCAAGGACGGCCGTCTGCAGGAGTGCTGGTGCTGCGGTACTGCCGCCGTCATCTCTCCCGTCGGTATGCTGGCTTACGAAGAGCAGCAGTTCGTCATCAACGATATGCAGATCGGCGAGACCTCCCAGAAGCTGTACGATGCCCTCACCGACATCCAGTGGGGCCGCGCAGCCGATCCCTTCGAGTGGACCTGCCCCGTCACCTACGCCGAATAAGCATTGCTTGCAAAACAGAAAAGACCCCGGTGTCCGTCACGGACACCGGGGTCTTTTGGTACATAAGAAGAAATGAAATGGTAGTCAGTGTTGGTTTCGCGGCTTACAGCTCTTTCTTCCACAGACCGTGCAGGTTGCAGAAGGCGTAAACTGCCACGGGCTTTTCATCGCCGATCAGGAACTCGGCAACGGGAGCCTGGCCGGGCTTCAGGTGCTTGCGGTAGATGGCAGACTCGGTAACCAGAGCGACCCAGGGGATATAGTGAACGTCCACCATGGGATGCTCCACGGAGCCGACGCGGACGATGACCTTGCTGTCTACCACTTCGGGCTGGGGAATGTGCTTTTCGTGGCTGGCATCCACCGTGCCAGGGATCAGTTCGTGCATGGGCTGGCCGCAGCACATCACGGGTACGCCGTGGTCGTCGATCAGTTCGATCTGGTTGCCGCAATGTTCACAAACGAAAAATCTGGGGTTCATCATAATTATTTCCTCCTAAATCGTGATCCGGTCTTGCCGGGGAATGTGTTGTTTAATGTCTACTAAAATAGTATACTATAAACACCCGTTTGTCAAGCACCTTTTGAAAATATTTTGCCTGATTTGAGAAAAAATATTCCAAAGGAAGGAAAAAGCCCGCACGGCACGCCGTGCGGGTGGTTTTTTATGACAGGTGCAGGCTTTGGAACACCGCGTCGGTGGCAGAAGCGGCATCTTCATACCGCACCACGATGTCACAGATCTGGGCGTTCTGGGTCTCGGCCTCTACGCCCAGCAGGCGGTTGACCTTGTCGTTCACGGGAATGTCACGGCTGACGATGTCGGCCAGCAGATCTCGCTTGTCCCGCTTTAGATAGACGGTGATGACGTTGTCGAAGTGGGTCTTCATAGCCATAGCGCCGCAGATGTCCATGACGGTAAGCACGTGGCGACCCTTGGCCAAAATGTCCTCTACGTCGGACTTGCGGGAGCCGTAGCAATAGTTGCCGTAGCGGGTGGACTCGAACATCTCGCCGCTTTCCTCAAGCTTGTGGAATTCTTCCTCGGAGACGTGGTGGTACCAGCTTTCAGCCCCGGCGGCCGCCGCGGCGTTGGTGGTATAGCTCACCAGTTTTTCAAAATTGGAGTTCCGCTGCAGCATCTCCTGTGCCACTTGCGTCTTGCCGCTGCCCGAAGGGCCAACCAGCACCACGATGCCCGGCTGATCCAGCCGATTGCCGGCAGGGCGGGCGGCGTAACTGTTGATGATGACCTCTACCAGCTTCAAAAAGGCATCGTAGGAGTTTACCGCCAGCATACCGGTGGCCTGCTCGTTCCAGGGGCGGCGCAGCAGGATGGGGTAGGCGGCATTGGACTTGAACACGTTGTGCATGCCGTCGTCAAAGAGGATGTCCACGTCCAGCTTGTCCTTGCGGGCGCCCATATAAATATGGTCGGCAGGGATCTCGGGGAACTCCTCCAGAATGCGCTGGGCGCGGATGCCCATAAACTGGGGCGGCACGGCGGTGGAGATAAAGACCTCGGTCATCTGGGAGAGTTTGCGTACAAACTCCTTGGCACCCTGGATCACCGGCTGGGTGCGGAAGAACTCGGGGTCGCTGAAGTATTCAAAAATCACGTCGGCACGGGTGCCCAACTTGCCCCAGCGGTCCACCTCATAGATGGTCAGGGGCGGATCAAACTGATATTTCTCATTGGCCAGCTTGATGGCATAGGGGATGCACTCCATCAGCAGGTCGTCCACATCCAGCGCCGTGGACAGGCGAAACTTTCGGTTCATATTGGGCCTCCTTTTCGCAAACCTGTATCGTAGGTTTATTATATCGGCTTCTTGGGGAAAAAGCAAATCTTTTGTGCCGCCGTCAGGGATGAAAAACGCCCGACGGAAGTTCCGCCGGGCGTTGTGGATGATGAAAGATCAGGGAAGAAGGATGTCGTCACTGTCGCGCATCGCAAAGACTTTGCGCACGGCCGCATCACTGATGAGGCCGGGGCCACCCAGCACCACGCCGTCTTGGATGCCGTACTTGGCGGTGTACTCCGCGGTGATGCGGGCATCGTTGTTGGCCGTCAGCAGCAAGGGGCCGCCCATGGCAGCCGCCAGCGGGCCGCCGCACAGGCCGTCGGGGAAGTTGTTGGCATAGGCAACGACCGCCGTAGTGGGATCGTCGAAGAAGCGCTCGGCCACCATCACGGATGTGGTGAAGCGATTGGCACCGGCCAGACGTTCTACCTTGCCGTAGCCCTTCAGGGAGGCTTCCACCGTTTCGTTGACGGCACCAACGCCGCCTACGATGACGTAACTGTCGTTCTTGAGGCCGGAGAGATATTCCATCTGCTTGGCATCCAGCCGTTTGTCCACCAGCAGGATGGGCTTACCCACGGCAGAAGCCGACAGACTGTCGGCAAAGCCGTAGCCGGTACAGACCAAAATCTCGCCGCCGGTGACACCGGCTTCTTTCAGAATAGCCAGATTGGTCTCGTAGCGGTTCGCACCCCACAGACGCTTGGTGATAAACTGGGTCAAGCCTTCGGACACACTGCCGGGGACGATGGTCTCGCCGCCCAACAGGTACACCGTACCGCCGGGTTTCAGGTTTTCCTCAATGTAAGCGCGGACTGTGGGAACCACATTGGGTTGTACCAGCAGGATGGGGGCGTTCTTCACCTTGCCCAGATAACTGCCGGCCAGCGCGTCGGCGAAGTTGGTGCCGCAGGCCACGATGACGTTGTCAAACTTGTCCACGCCCAGTGTTTCTTTCAGCAGGTCAGCCGCGCCGAAGGCGGTGTCAAAGCGGTTGCTGCCGTAGAC
>JAFYMZ010000096.1 GCA_017548175.1 Clostridia bacterium
AGGGCCTTGATATCCTCGCGCTTGGTGTTTTTATCGGCAGGGCAGGGGTTGTGTACCACCGGCAGATTTTGCCGGCGTACGAAGTTCTGGACGGTCTTTTCGTGCAGATACAGCATGGGGCGGATGACTGTCAGATCCATCCGGTCCAGATAGGTCACGGGCAGGAAGCAGCTGACGCGGCCTTCGTAAACCAGCGAAAGAAAGAAGGTCTCGATGGCATCGTCAAAATGATGGCCCAGCGCCACCTTGTTGCAGCCCAGTTTCTTGGCCTCGTCATTCAGCGCGCCGCGGCGCATTTTGGCACACAGGGCGCAGGGGTTGGGTTCTTTGCGAATATCAAAGATGATGCTCTTGATGTCGGTCTGCCGGATGGTATACGGGATATCCAGCTGGCGGCACAGTGCTTCGACTTCGGAGAAATCCATCTCTTCATATCCCATGTGCAGGGTGATGGCGTGGATCTCAAAGGGCGCGGGATAGAACTGGCGCAGCTCAGCCAGCAGGCGCAGCAATGCCAGGGAATCCTTGCCGCCGGACACGCCGACGGCGATCTTGTCGCCGGGGCGGATCATCTGGTAATCGTCGATGCAGCTTCGCATCATGGAAAGCATATTCTGCATAGGGTTTTGCCTCCTTGGGGTGGGGGTCATAATTGCTCTTATTTTAATGGGAAAATGCAAAACTTGCAAGCGAAAAAAGTGAAATAGGTTTTTAGAAAAACGCAGATAATCAGCGAAAAACGAAGGAAAACAGAGCAACCCAATTATAAATGAAATTTGTTCAAAAAAAGTGTTGACAAGGTGGCTTGACTATGGTATAACATTGTAGCGGTCAAATGCCGCCTAACGATTGTTATCAATATAAATATAAAATAAAACGGAGGAAGAAACCATGTCCACTTATATGGAAAAGAACGAAACTGTCGCTCGTAAATGGTATGTTCTGGATGCAGCTGGCAAGTCCCTGGGCCGCACTGCTGCTACCGCTGCTGCCATCCTGCGCGGCAAGCACAAGACTACCTTTACCCCTCATGTTGATTGCGGTGACTTCGTCATCATCATCAACGCCGATAAGGCTGTCCTGACCGGCAACAAGCTGATCGACAAGTACTATCGCACTCACTCCGGCTACGTCGGTGGCCTGAAGGAGACCCAGTACAAGAAGCTGATGGCTGAGAAGCCCCAGCTGGCTATGAAGATTGCGATCAAGGGCATGCTGCCCAAGAACAGCATCGGCCGTAAGTCCCTGCTGCGCGCCAAGATCTATGCTGGCGAGATGCACAAGCAGGAAGCTCAGATGCCCGAAATGTGGGTTAAGTAAGGGGAGGAACCAGAATGTATACACCTAAGAAGGCTTATTTCTACGGCACCGGCAGAAGAAAGAGCTCTGTGGATCGTGTCCGTCTGATTCCCGGCGGCACCGGTGTTGTTACCATCAACAATCGTACTCTGGACAACTACTTCGGTCTGGAGACCCTGAAGTTCATCGTCCGTCAGCCCGTTGAGCTGCTGGGCCTGGCTGAGAAGTTCGACATCGAAGTTAAGGTTTCCGGCGGTGGCTTCACCGGCCAGGCAGGCGCCATCCGTTTCGGTCTGGCTCGTGCTCTGGTTCAGGCTGATTCCGAGTACCGTGCAGCCCTGAAGAAGGCTGGCTTCCTGACTCGTGACAGCCGCATGAAGGAGCGTAAGAAGTACGGTCTGAAGGCCGCTCGTCGTGCTCCCCAGTTCTCCAAGCGCTAAACGAAATATTTGGCTTATCAAAATGCTGCCCAAGTTTTTTGGGCAGCATTTTTCTTTCTTACGCTGTTTTATTTTGTTTTGAAATATGCTATAATCAATGAAACAGAAGTCCGGCGCATAAAACGGGAAAGGACAAGATTTTATGAACATCACGCAGAGTTTTTATGATAATCTGGCATCGCAGTACGATAAACTGTTTAAGGATTGGCAGGCTACCACGCGGGAGCAGGCGCTGATTTTGGACCAGCTGTTCCGTGCCCACGGGTTTGATACAACAGCCCGTGTGCTGGATTGCGCCTGCGGGATCGGTACACAGGCCATCGGCCTTGCGGCGATGGGTTATTCGGTCGTGGGATCGGACATCAGCCACGGAGAACTTGCGGAAGCGCGCGCCCGCGCTGCGCAAAATCAGGTGGAGATCCGGTTTGAACACGCGGATTTCTGCGCCTTGGAAGAAACGTTTTCCCAGCAGTTTGACATCGCCATCGTGATGGATAACGCGCTGCCGCATATGCTTTCGGCAGAGGCGCTGGCGTGTGCCGTGCAAAGCATCACCGGACGTTTGGCTGACGGCGGTTTGTTCGTGGCCAGCATTCGGGATTATGATGCCTTGCTGGAAAGCAAGCCGCCGTATTCGCCGCCTTACATTCACGCCACGGAAGCGGGACAGCGCGTGTCCTTCCAGACCTGGCATTGGGACGGAGACCGGTACAAACTCATTCAGTATATCATTGACGATCAGGCAGATCTGCAGGTCAGCAAGTTTGTCTGTGAGTATCGTGCCACGCGCCGGGAAGAATTGACCGGCTTGCTGCGTGCTGCCGGCTGCAGCACCGTGCAGTGGCTGTTTCCGGAGGAGACCGGATTTTATCAGCCGATCGTTGTGGCGAAAAAGTAAGATGAACGTTGGGAAACAGCACCGTGCCGTGCTGTTTTCTGCTATCCGACCAATATTTTTTGTCACAAAGCAGCCTGCTTGTGTGTTATGTAAGCAGAAGAACGGAAAGGAGGGACGGTATGGAAAACAACACGTGGAAAGCGCTTTTTGCACAATATGAGCGGCCGTTGTATCTGTACGCCCTCTCGCTGACGAAAAACAAGCAGGATGCGGAGGACTTGCTGCAGGAGACCTTCGTCAAGGCGTATCTTTCCTATCAGCCGGGCGGCAGTATCAAGGCGTGGCTCATCACCGTGCTGCGCAACGAGTTTCTCAATTTGCAGCGCAGGCGAAAAAAGGAACTGCTGGATGACGGAGAGACGGTGCTGAATCACACGCCGGCGTGTGATGATCCGCTGGACAATCTGATTCGGGAGGAGGAGCGTCGGATGCTTTTTCAAGCCATCCGGCAATTGCCGACATCGATGAAAACCGTTCTGATAGAAAGTGTATACTTTCAGATGAAGGATGACGAGATCGCAGCGCTGCACGGACTGACTGCCGAAAATGTGCGGCAGATCCGCTCCCGTGCCAAGAAAAAGCTGCTGGAACGCTTGAAGGAGGCGTAAGATATGGCTGAATGGAACGAAAATAAATTGGATCAGGAACTGGAACAACTGGCCGAGGATCTGCCCATGCAGGCAGATCTGGAAGAGAGGATCCAGAAAAGCATTACCCGACGTATCAAGCGGACGGCAGCGATGACGGCGATTGCCGTTTTGCTGGCGGTAGCGCTGGTGTTTTTGTGCATCAGTCCGCTGATGAACCTGATGTTTTGGGATCCCACCGTAACGGTAGAGGGGGAGCAGAGCCTGGTGTTTTCGGTGCTGCGGGATTATTGGGAAGTCAACGCGCCTTATGTGGATCTGGTGAGCTTGCAGGTGGAAAAACAGGGCTTTGGCTGCTATGAACTGGCCATACAGGTCACCGATCATCAAGGCAGTCTGCAGATCGGTCAGGCCAATCTGTGGATGGAACTGAATCGCGGCAAGTACGAAAACCGCCGGGATGCCGATGGTTATTTTGTCCATCGGATGGGCGGCCGTTTTGAAGCCAATGTGGACGCGGAACGGAAGGCGGAAGCGATGCAGTCGCTGCTGGAATTGCCCGCTTCGGCCATCGTGTATCTGTCGGTAAGCGCGGTGCAGCCCCAGAACGTGGCAGACCTGCGCAAGGAGATGGTAGACCTGCATTGGCTGCAGGTGTATCAGCCCAACGTGGCGTTTCATGGCGGTCTGAGTATGCTGGTGACGTCTGCCCATACCAAAGACGATATGCGGCAGTACCTCAGCGAAGCAGAACTGCTGCAGGTTTATTGCAATAACCTGAAAAACCTGCTGGATCACCCGGAGGTGTGGGCGCAGTTTAACCTCTGCAACGGGGATATGATCTACGGTGCCAAAAGCAGCGTGCTGAAAAAGACCTATGAAGATGCGCTGACGCTGGAGACCCTCACCACGAAGAATTACTGCGTCTCCGGCACCCGGGACGAGATCATCGAATATCTGCAGCGCACGGACGTCACATCCATCTGGGTGGATGAAGTGCGAATGAGCCAGTGGAACTGAAGAAAAAGCGCCTTCGGGCGCTTTTTTCTTGCCTTTTGCGGCAAAATGCGGTAAGGTAAAAGCAATCAAACCCCGGGAGGTTTTTGTTATGCAAGTACAGTGTATCCCCGTCCGTGCCGAAGACGGCGCGGTGATCGAAGCCTTGTCTGCGTTTGCCACCGAGATCGTGCGGGAACATTTTGATCCCATCATCGGCAAAGCGCAGAATGATTATATGCTGGCGCGTTCCCAGTCCCCATCGGGCATCCGCGGACAGATCGAAGGCGGTGCCCGATACTATATCGCGACAGATCAAGCGGGGAAGTGGATGGGCTTTGCAGCCTTTTATCCGCGCGGGAAAGAGATGTACTTGAGCAAGTTTTATGTACATAAATCGCAGCGGGGCAAGGGTGTTGCCCGGCGTATGCTGGACCT
>JAFYMZ010000097.1 GCA_017548175.1 Clostridia bacterium
ATTTTCCATACGAGAAAATAAATAACGATCAAGTTTTTGAAGCAATGAGCGATGCTTCTTATATTCCTCCGGCTTTGTCTGTAAATAGCCGTTGTTCTGAAGCAGGGGATGGAGCGCACTTACCTCTTTCAATTCAGCTTCATAGGTGTCTTGCGGAAGTGACACCTTGTATTTCAAATAAATAGGATGTAATCTATTTCCGTTCGTTTTTGAACTTTTGATCGGGGATAAGATTTGCTTTTCAGAAAGATCTGATATTATTCCAAATAGCGCCTCATCCGAATTCGCTGCAAAAAGCGCATCCAAATCTGTCTTGGAAATCGTCTTTTTGCCGTATTTTTTTAATTTTTCAATATATTTCATCATTCTTATTCCGCCGCTTGTCCACTCTTGATCCATTCGTCAACTTCGCTGACCTTGAACTTCCAATTACGTCCGACCTTATGCGCAGGCATACTCTTTGTCGCAATCCAAACCAACATCGTATCGCGACTAATGCCTAAATAAGCACAGATTTCTTTGGTAGAGTACCAGCGATCCGGCATATCATTACTTATAACCATATTTAACTCTCCTAAACTAAAGTTATATATTTTTATTATAGTGTGGTTTCGAAGGATTTTCAATGTACTTGTCGGATTTTGTAGGATTTGTAGGAGGAGAACAGATGACCCCGCCATTAAGTGTTATCTGATTAATTTTCGATGCCAATCTGCATATCACCTTTGGCGCTGTACTTAGGGATTGCTACTTTGGTGATACTCGTATGTTTGCTTCAACAATTGCAAGGCTTTTCAAAAGTTTCTTTCTTCTCATCAGTAAGTTTTCTCCAAACACTCACACTATCCCATCCAATACCCGAACACTTTCTTCATTTCTTTCGTATTAGTTCTTCGTCTCTCTTCTGACATGAAATTCTGTGCAAAATTGTTAATTTATACCAACACCACTCAAAAACATAATTTTTCACAATAGTGGCGCTTGATATAATCAAAAGGTATCCATTCTCACTTTCGATCTGATAATTCGCCTGTTTGGGAAAGATGATCTCAGATATAACGCATCCGTTTCCCTCACGACGGTTTTCACTAATCTTTCGCAAATGTGTTCATTTATGATAGCATCTGCGCCGGCAAAAGAAAAGAGGAAGCTTCCGCTTCCTCTTCTTTTTAGCCGGGTCTTAACCGACTTATCGGCACATATCCAAAATCACCTGCGTAAAGATCTTGGCGCTGTCCACGATCTCCTGAATGACCACGAACTCATCGGCGCCGTGCATCCGGTTGTCGGTGCCGGGCATGGTGCAGCCGAAAGCTACGCCGCCCTCGATGGAATGCACATAGGTGCCGCCGCCGATGGCCAGGCACTCGCCCTTGTTGCCGGTATACTGCTCGTAAGCCTTCAGCAGCGTCTGCACAAAGGTGCTCTCCTCAGGGGTGTGATGGGGCTTCACCACATATTTGATGGGCGCTTCAATGCCCTGCTCGGCCAGCACCTGCGTTACTGCAGCACGGAACGCCTCACCGTTGACGCAAATGGGCAGACGTGCGTCCATGGCACCGGTAAAGCCCTTGCCATCCAGCTCCAGCACGGTAAACGCCAGCGTCAGCGGGCCGGAAATATCGTCCTCGGCATACACGCCCATGGCCTTGCCGCCGTAATCATCAAAGGGGAACAGCGCTGCCAGCTTGTCCAGCATCTGCTTTTGGGAGCAATCTGCCAAAGGCAGACCGCTCAGCAGTGCCACCAGCGCAGCCTGTGCGTTTTTGCCCTCCTGGGGATAGGATGCGTGAGAGCCTACGCCCTCTGCCTCTACCAGCACGCTGCCGTCAGCCTGTGCGGTCACGGCAAAGCGCACGCCGGTCTCGGCTGCCTTGGCGTCGCAAGCCTGCTGCACCGCGGCTGCATCCAAGCCCTCGATGACCGCCTCGGCATTCTGGGGCACGATGTTCACGGTAGCGCCGCCCTTGACGCTGCGCACACGAGGCAACGCCGCACTTTCTTCCCACTGGGCAAAGAACTTGGGCGCATAGTGGCCCTTCTCAATATTAATAACAGGGAAATCCGCATCGGGAGAGAAACACCACTCCGGTGCCTTTTCCTTCTTCAGATAATAATCCAGATCCTCGCTGCCGGTTTCCTCGGCGCTACCCAGGATTAGACGCACACCGCGGGTCAGTTCGGGCTCGATCTCCCGTGCTGCCATCATGGCGTACAGACCGGCCACGGCAGGGCCCTTGTCGTCCGCCGTACCGCGACCGAAAATGCAGCCGTCCTTGATGACGGGCTCATAGGGATCCATGGTCCAGCCGCGGCCCTCTTCTACCACGTCCAAATGTGCCAGAATACCCAGCGTGGGTGCCTTGCCGTCCTTACCGGGCAGGTCGGCATCCATCACGTAATGCTCAAAGTTCCGCACGGCAAAGCCTTTTTCCTCCAGCAGCTTCCGTGCTTCTTCCATCACCAGCCAAGGGCCGTGGCCAAAAGGCTTGCCCGGCTCGGCCTGTTCCCGCACACTGCGGATGCGCACCAAGCGGCAAATATCCTCCAGCATCTCCTGCTGATGTGCTTCAAAATACGCGTCAATTCGCTTCCGATCCATGGTCATAATCTCCTTCCACTCCTTATATATTATATATGCTTACAATTCCACACCGGTCAGGTCAAAGGGCGGGGTGTATTCCGCCTTTGCAGAACCCGCTTCCTGGGAAAATCCGTCAAAGCCCAGTTCTGCCGCCCGGTCCAATACTTTCCGATACTCAAAGGTGGTGAGTTTTCTGTTGATCTCCGGATAGTCTTTGCAGGCCGCCGTGGGCGTATACTGCCGCATCAGGCTCAGCAAAAAACCATCCTTGGGCAGCGCGCTGTCCAGCCACTCCAGCACCTTCAGCGAATCCTTCCACGCACCCGGCAAGATCAAATGCCGCACGATCACGCCGCGCCGCAGCGTGCCGTCCGCATTCCACTCCAGTGTGGGCTGCTGCCGATGCATTTCCAAAATGGCCTCCGTGGCACGGTCAAAATAATCTGCCGCCCCGGAATACCGCGCTGCCAGCTCGCTGCTGTGATACTTCAGGTCGGGCAGCCAGATGTCAGCCTGTCCTTCCCATCGCCGCAGCGTGTCCACCCGGGCATAACCGCCGCAGTTCACCACCACCGGCAGCGTCAGCGCCGGCCGCGCCAACTCCAGCGCCTGCAAGATCTGCGGTGTATACTGCAGCGGCGTCACCAAGTTCAGGTTGTGCACATTCTGCGCCTGCAGCTCCAAAAAAATATCCGCCAGCCGCGCTTCCGTGACCTCGCGGCCAAAGTTCCCCCGGCTGATCTCCCGATTCTGACAAAACACGCAGCCCAGCTCGCAGCCGGAAAAGAACACCGTTCCGCTGCCGCGGCTGCCGCTGATGCACGGCTCTTCCCACAGATGCTTAGCCGCCCGGGCAACCTTTGCCTGTGCACCTGCACCGCACCGTCCGGGTGCCTTGCTGCGCACCGCACCGCACGCCCGAGGGCACAGTCTGCACTTTTCTTCCGTCATCCTGTTCCCTCCTCGATCGCACGGATGTATTCTCTCAAAAGTATAGTCCTTCTGCCGCCCCCTGTCAATCCGCAGTAACAAACCCAGTTATTCCCATCGGCATTATGCACAAAATTTTTCGTTTATTTTTGTTGAAAAGTACAAAATCGTATGCCAACCCCCGTTCTTATGCGCATTTTTCTTGCATTCATCATTTGTTCATAGTATAATGGCAATATCATAAATGAAATCGATATCGAAGAACAATGCCCGGTTTTTCTATATTGGTTTCACTGATAAATCTTGCAGAAGCCGAATAGCGCGATCGGTCTCTCTCCCATTTTTTCAGCGCAAAAGGAGGAAAAGTTATGGTAGAAATGATTAGCAAAATTAACGGCGAGATTAATGCCATTGTTTGGGGTCTCCCCATGATGGTCCTGATCTTGGGTGTCGGTATTTATCTGAGTGTCCGCTGCGGCTTCATTCAGTTCACCAAGTTCGGCCACATTATGAAGAACACTCTGGGCAAAGCGTTCGAAAAGACCGAGAAAAAAGAGGGCGCTGTTTCTCCCTTTAAGGCTATGTGTACTGCTCTGGCAGCATCCATCGGTACCGGTAATATCGCCGGTGTCGCCGGTGCTATCGCAGCCGGTGG
>JAFYMZ010000098.1 GCA_017548175.1 Clostridia bacterium
CGTCGTTGTCGCCCCAGTGCCAGCGGAGATGGGGCTCGACATCTGCCAGACCCCAGCCCAGACCCCAAGGAATGTATGCAGAGGCGCGGTTCATACCGGTGACCATCTTGGCATAGGTCTCGTCATTGAGTCCGCCGTGGTGCCGGACCATGTACTGCTGGAACTTCACCATCTGGAAGGCGTTGGAGTACAACGACCAAGCGGCATTGGGCTCGGGTGCGTTGCCGGTAACGCGGCGCGCGGCACGGATCTTGACCACTTTTCCGTCTTTGCCGAAACCGGCGCTGAAGGCAGCGTGTACTTCCGGTGTCCAAGTGGCGGTGGAAATATCCATACCCAAAGGCTCCAGGAAGTATTCCTTCAGCAGGGAATTCAGATCCTTACCGCAGATCTGCTCAATGAGCCGCTGCAGCAGGAAATATCCCTCGCCGGAGTAACTGTAACCGGTACCGGGATCAAAATACATATCCATAGGCTTTTTCTGCCAGTTGGGCAGACCGCAGCTATGGGTCAGACAGTGCCAGGGGCAAATATCGGCGAAACGGGGGTCATCGGACCAAGGCGCATCCTGCAGCTGGGCAGCAATGGGCTTGTACAGGTCCAGTCTGCCTTCCTGCACCAGCCGCATGGCCAACGTGCCAAACAGGGTCTTGGTCAGGGAGGCGGCTTCGAACAGCGTGTGTTCGGTCATAGGGGCGCCGGCAGGGGTTCTGGTGCCGAAGGCGTGGGCGTAGACCACATCACCTGCGTGCAGCAGTGCAACGGTGGCCCCGGGAATATGATGCTGCGCCATCTTTGCTTCAACCAAAGCGGTGACGGCCTGCAGATTTTCAAGATACGCGGATTTGATCTTCATGGCAAATCTCCTGTAAAAGATGATGTCAACAGTATACCGCTTTTTTAGGAAATCTGCAAGTAGTCACGCCATCAGCCGCCGTAATCTTCCAACAGGGCAGACAGGTCGGTTTCCGAATATACGGCAATGCCATCGGCCAGATCCAACTGATCCTGCAGCGGCAGCAGCGCAATGCGGATCCCGGTGACACGCAGCGGCAGTTCGGCGTTGCCGGAAAAGACCGCCACATAATCCTGATAACTTTTCACGGTATAGAGCGGTGATATTTCCTGCTCTTGCGCAGCAGGCAAGGTGGGAGATGCGGGCGGTGTGTACAACAGGGCCAGTGCCAACGAGATAGCGATCAAAATCAGGCAAGCCAGCAAAATAATGCGGCGGACAGACAGAGAAGACATAAAAGGGCTCCTTTCGCACGGTTTTCGTTAGTGTTCCCATTTTGGTCCGCGGCATACAAAGTTTACATTTCAAGCATATTTCATAGTGGAATTTTTAAAAATTTGTGTTATAATAAGAAGAACATTAAATTGGTGTAATATGCAACTATGCAAAGATGATATCCCTCATCGCCCAAAGAGAGGAGCGAATACATTGAAACTGAACAAGGAGAATCAGGCTGCCAGCCCGAAAAAAGAACCGCGCAAGAAGAAGTCCGGCGCCAAGCGCCGCATCTGGATGGCGCTGCTGTCTTTGATTTTGGTAGCACTGACCACCGGCAGCATTTGCGTAACGGCATTTGCCTTCTATATCAAAAACTACATCAGTCAAGACGTGGACATTTATCTGGATGCCTATCGTCTGAACGAAACCAGCCACCTGTATTATGTGGACAAGGAAACAGGCGAGTTCAAAGAGTTTGAAGCACTGCACGGCACAGAAGACCGTGAATGGGCCGATCTGGATGAGATCCCCAAGATGCTGCAGCTGGCCTTCATCTCGGTTGAGGATAACTCCTTCTATGCCCACGACGGTGTCAACTGGAAGCGCACCATCGGTGCGACCTTGAATTATATCGTGCCCTTCCGCAGCGGCTTTGGCGGTGGTTCTACCATCACCCAGCAGCTGATCAAGAACCTGACCGGCGACTCCGAGACTTCCGTCAAGCGTAAGATCCAAGAGATCCTGCGTGCACTGGAACTGGAAAAGAAGTACGAAAAAGAAGACATTCTGGAGATGTATCTGAACACCATTTACTTCGGCCAGGGTGCCTACGGCGTCAAGGTTGCGGCAGAGACCTACTTTAATAAGGATATGAGCGAACTGACCATTGCCGAATGTGCGGCATTGGCCGGTATCGTCAAAAATCCCTACGGCTACGACCTGAAGCGCTTCCCCGAAAAGAATAAAGAGCGCAAGGAAACCGTGCTGCTGACGATGCTGGAATATGGCAACATCACCCGTGAGGAATATGATGTTGCGATGGCAGAAGACGTGCAGTATGTGCCCCACGAGGAAGAAACAAGCCAGTACCAGAGCTACTTCGTAGACGCGGTGATCGATTCCGTCATCGCCGATATGCAGGAGCAGCTGGGCTACAGCTACGAAAACGCCAAGACCTTGCTGTACTGCGGCGGTCTGAAGATCATTACCACGATGGATCCCGATGTGCAGGATTGCGTGGACGAAGTCTTCGGCGATGAAAGCAACTTCCCCGGCGTGCTGGGCAGTGACGGTACCTACCCCGAAGCCGCCATCACCATTATGGACCCCTATACCGGCCATGTGGTGGCACTGTACGGCGGTCGCGGTGAAAAGGACGGCAATCGCGTGCTCAACCGCGCGACCCAGTCCAAGCGCAGCCCCGGTTCCTGCATCAAGCCTGCTTCCGTATACGCACCTGCGCTGGAATACGGCCTGATCACGCCCATTTCCGTCGTAGACGATGCACCCAAAGACTTCGAAGTACGCGCCAGCGGCTGGCCCTGGAACGAAAACCGCAAATACAGCGGCCGTACCACCATCTATACCGGTATCGCAAAATCCTATAATACCGTAGCCGTTGATCTGGTGCAAAAACTGGGTCTGGATCGTTCTTTCAACTTTGCCTATAACAATCTGGGTATGACCAATCTGGTGCTGAAGAAAGAGACCGAACTGTCCGACGGCCGCGTGGATGTCAAGAGCGACCGCGACACCAGTCCCTTGGCCATGGGTTCGCTGACCGACGGTATCACCGTACTGGAACTGACGGCAGCATACAGCGCCTTTGTCAATGACGGTCAGTATACCACTCCCGTGCTGTATACCGCCGTGTACGACACCAATGACCAGCTGATTTATGAAAACAAGGCGGTCACCACCATTGCTATGGAGCAAAAGACCCGCGACTATATGATCCAGCTGCTGACCGGTGTTGTCCAGAACGGTACCGGTACCAAGGCAGCCCTGACCGGCATCGAAGTAGGCGGCAAGACCGGTACCACCAGCGCCGATAACGACCGTTGGTTCACCGGCGTAACCCCTTACTACACCGCTGCCGTCTGGTTCGGCTATGATATGCCCCAGAGCTTGGGTAAGTTCTCCGTGAACCCCGCACTGAATCTGTGGAAACAGGTGATGGAAAAGGTGCACAAAAACCTGCCCGAAGCAGAGTTTGAACTAAAGACTGAAATGACCACCGTGACCTACTGCCGTGACAGCGGCAAGCTGGCCAACGAGTGGTGCGAAAAGGATATCCGCGGCTCCCGTCTGCTGACGGCAGAACTGGCAACGGAAGATGTTCCCACCGAAGTCTGTGACTGCCACGTAGGCGCAGAGATCTGCGGCGAGACCGGTAAGCTGGCTACCGGTTATTGCGACCCCAACCATGTGGAAATGGTGGGTCTGCTGAGCATCAAGCGTGAATATCCTTACGGTCAGATCGAGATCGGTGACCAGCAGTACTGCCTGCCTTATCTGGTGACTACCGAAGGTATGTTTGCAGCACAAAATGCGACCTTTGGCATTTGCACCGTGCACAATGCGCAGAACAATGCCAACCACGGCACGGCAACGCCCGAGCCCGACCCCGATGAAGGCACCCAGCCGGATGAAGATTCCGGCGGCATCGGCGGCTGGTTTAACGGCTTGCTGGGCGACCTGTTCGGTTGATCCAATAACTTTACCGCATAAGAAAACCCCGCTGCGATTTGCAGCGGGGTTTTTGTATTATATTGATGATTAGAACTCCATCGTGGACTGGATGTAAGCCTTCAGCTCGCTGATGGGCATACGCACCTGTTCCATGGTGTCGCGGTCACGAACGGTGACGCAGTTGTCGGCGGGCGTGTTCTCGTCGCCCACGGTCTCAAAGTCCACGGTGATGCAGAAGGGGGTACCGATCTCATCCTGACGGCGATAACGCTTACCGATAGAACCGGCATCATCATAGTCTACCATAAAGTCCTTTGCCAGTTCGGCATAGATCTCCTGACCCTTGGCAGCCAGCTTCTTGCTCAGGGGCAGAATGGCGCACTTGAAGGGAGCCAGTGCAGGATGCAGATGCATGACAACGCGGGTGTCATTCTTCTCAGCGTCCACAACTTCTTCATCGTAAGCGTTGCACAGGAAGGCCAGCACAACACGGTCGGCACCCAGAGAGGGCTCGATGACGTAGGGGATATAACGGGTGTTGGTCTCCTGATCGAAGTAGGTCATATCCTTGCCGGAGGTGTTCTGATGTGCGCTCAGGTCGAAATTGGTACGGGAAGCCACGCCCCACAGCTCGCCCCAATCGGTGAAGGGGAAGGCGAACTCAAAGTCGGTGGTTGCGTTGGAATAGTGGCTCAGCTCCTCGGGATCGTGGTCGCGCAGGCGCAGGTTTTCTTCCTGAATGCCCAGATTCAGCAGCCACTGATGGCAGAAG
>JAFYMZ010000099.1 GCA_017548175.1 Clostridia bacterium
AGAGCATAGTTTTGCGGCGGCCGATCGCATCGAAAAGCGCGCCGGTCAAAATGCGGCCAAGACCGTTGCATACAGACAGTACGCCGACCAGCGAAACGGCAAGAGATTCCGGCGCACGGACTGCCATCGCCAGATCCTTGGCAAAGCTGATCACGGAGCTGCCGACGGCGGCAAGGAAAGAGATGCACACAAATGCCATCCAGAAAGAGGGGCGGCACAGCATCTGGCCGGTGGTCAACTCCTGTTGGATGAAAGCTTCTGTGGCGGCGGATTTTACCGCTTTGGGCTGGGGGAGTGCGGTTTGGGCGTCTGGTTTGCGCAGAATCAGCCCAGCCAGGCACAAGACGGCACCGATGGCAAGACCCAGAACAGCATAGGTGCTGCGCCAGCCGAAGCTGCTTTTGAACAGCGCGTCAGCGGCGTTGCCCAAAATCAGGGCGGATGCGCCGAAGCCCATCATCAGGCAGCCGGAGCAGAGGCCCTTTTTGTCCGGGAACCAGGCGCTGACAGTGGAGATCACCACGTTGTAGGCGATGCCGATGCCGCAGCCTGCCAGAACGCCGTAGCTGATAAACAGAACTGCGGTGGAAGCGCCCTGCAGCGCTGCAGTCCAGAAGAAACCGGCGGCGGACAGAATGCCGGCGACGATCAGCGCCAGCCGATGCCCAACGCGCTTGGAAATGGCAGCGCCCAGCAGACCGCCGGCGCAGAAAAAGCTCATAGCCAGCGTAAAGCAAAGTGCCAGTTGGGAAGATCCCCAGCCAAAGGTTGCCGCCAGTGGCGATTTTAAGATGGACCAGGCGTACAGCACGCCGGCGAACAGCATTGTGATCACACCGATGGCCAGATACAGCCATCGCGCGGCACAAAGGGGCTTCGAGTGGTTCATAGGAGCCTCCATAGGGCTGGATTTTCTTAAGAATACCACATTTTGCAGGAAAAGTCTACCGATATGCTTTCATTTCACGGCGGGCTGTGCTATAATAAGGGCAGAATCTGTTTGTGGGAGGATGCTTATGAATAATTTCGCTTTTTACAGCCCTACCTATTTCGTGTTCGGCAAGGACGAGGAAAACAATACCGGTAAGTATGTCAAGCGTTTTGGCGGTACCAAGGTGCTGATTCACTACGGTGGCGGCAGCGTGGTTCGCTCCGGACTGCTGGATCGGGTGAAAAATTCTCTGGCGGCTGAGGGACTTTCCTTTGTGGAGCTGGGCAGCGTTAAGCCCAATCCCAGAAGCGGCCTGGTGTACGAGGGCATCGAGCTGTGCCGCAGGGAAAATGTGGACTTTATTCTGGCGGTAGGTGGCGGCAGCGCCATCGACTCTTCAAAGGCCATTGCCATCGGCGCGCTGTATGACGGTGATTTTTGGGATTTTTACAGCGGCAAGCCCGTGGAGCGGGCACTGCCGGTGGGCACGGTTTTGACCATTGCCGCAGCCGGTAGCGAGGGCAGCGCATCCTCCGTTATTACCAAGGAAGAGGGTATGTTCAAGCGCGGAACCGGCAGCGATTACATTCGCCCCGTGTTTTCTGTTATGAATCCTGCCCTGACCCAGACGCTGCCGGCGTATCAGACCGCCTGCGGCATCACCGATATGATGGCGCATTTGTTTGAGCGGTATTTTACCAATACCCGGGACGTGGAGGTTACCGACCGACTGATTGAAGGTCTGCTGCAGGCCATTATTCACGAAGCGCCCAAGGTTATCGCAAATCCCGACGACTATCAGGCGCGGGCCAATATTATGTGGGCAGGTATGCTGGCGCACAATAATTGTTGTGGCGTTGGCCGGGATCAGGATTGGGCAAGCCATGGTCTGGAGCACGAGCTGTCCGCGCTGTATGACTGCGCTCACGGCGCAGGTCTGGCGGTGATGTTCCCTGCGTGGATGGAATATACGATGCAGCACGATGTGATGCGCTTCGCCCAGCTGGCAAACCGGGTTTGGGGCTGCGATATGGATTCCCAGCACCCCGAAATCACCGCAAAAGCCGGTATTTGCGCCCTGCGCAAGTTCCTGAAGTCCATCGGTATGCCCCTGACCCTGGCAGAGGTGGGCGGCAAAGAGGAGGACATCCCCTATCTTGCCCACACCGCAGCCTACGGCAACGGACGCGGCGGCGCCCTGGGCGGCTTTGTAGTTCTAAATGAAGCGGATATGGCCAATATCTACGCCCTGACGCTGTAAAAAAGGATAAAAAAAGGACCATCCAATCGGATGGTCCTTTTTGTTGTACATTTACTTCAGGAAGGAAACACGCTTGCCGGTGCTGTTGAAATAATCGTCAGACAGCTCCTGTGCGATTTCTTCCACGGTCATATCCTCATAGCGCTCCAGGGTAATGGAGTAGATTCTATGCCGGGTGCCGCGCTGAGACAGCGGCGGGCAGGTCATATAGTCGCCATAGTGGTTGCTCAGGTAGGTGTCCCAATCCCGCATAACGGGAGCGATCATACCCTCGAACTCCAGATAATCCGGATTCTCCCAGGTTTCCTTGGGGAACATCTCGCCTTCGTAGCCATAGTCGCCGGGCAGACATACCCAGTACTTGGCATCGTCGGACTGATACTTGGTGGCGTTCTTTGTCCACAGCTTGATCATCAGCTTGTAGGGGCAGAAGATCTTCAGCAGGATATAGCGGATGGCCTTTTTCAGGTTCTTGCGGTACAGCTTGGGAATTCTTCTGGACTCGTCGATCATCGCCAGTTTCAGCCACATTGCCCGCTTTTCGTGCTTGACCCGCTTCTTGGGATCTTCGGTAGCGCAGTCCAGCGGCAGAATATCGATGAAGATATTTCTGCCCTTTCTGTGCAGGGGCGCGGTGGTGCGCGGTCCTAAGATCTCCAGACGGGTGAAGCAGTAGGGATACACGTGGCAGTTCAGGGTGAACTGATCCCGCAGCAGAGCAGGTGCCTTCTTCAGGAACTCGTCGTAGTCCTTACGGGGCATAACCACGTCCAGATCGTCGTCCCAGGGGATGAAGCCCTTGTGTCGGGCTGCGCCCAGCAGGGTGCCGCCGGCCAGATAGTAGCGCCAGCCGTTTTCCTTACAAACACGCTCGAATTCCACGTACATCTTCAGGATCAGCAGACGAAGCTTCTCCTGCGTGGCTCTGTTCAGCTCGATGAAGGTGAAGTTGAAGCGCTTGTTGTTTTCCCAGTAGTGGAACTTCAGGATATATTTCTTGATGCGCTGCTTAACCTTGCGCCATACCCAAGTGGGGGAGAGGAATCTGCGCTTATTCAGCTTGGCAACACGCTTCTTTGCCTTCTTGACAATGGGATCGCCGTTGAACTTGGCGGCCTTGCCGTGACGCTGCAGCAGCTGCTGATTCAGGCTCTTCTGATAGGCGATGGTAGTGCGCAGGGCGTGCTCTACAGATTCGAATTCGAAGCCTTCCCAGTCGTTACCCAGCAGCAGTGCTTCCCAGCAATCCATCAGGCGGGTTTTGGCGGCGGTGTCTACGG
>JAFYMZ010000100.1 GCA_017548175.1 Clostridia bacterium
GGCAGAACTCCTTCCAGTATGCGAACCAATCCAGCTCGGTGCCGGGCTGGCAGAAGAACTCCAGCTCCATCTGCTCGAATTCACGGGTACGGAAGGTGAAGTTACCGGGAGTGATCTCGTTACGGAAGCTCTTACCGATCTGGCAGATACCGAAGGGCAGCTTCTTACGGGTAGTGCGCTGCACATTCTGGAAGTTAACGAAGATACCCTGTGCGGTCTCGGGACGCAGATACACGGTGTTCTTTGCATCCTCGGTAACGCCCTGGAAAGTCTTGAACATCAGGTTGAACTTACGGATATCGGTGAAGTTGTGCTTGCCGCAGCTGGGGCAGGGGATGTTGTGCTCGTCGATGAAAGCCTTCATCTCGTCCTGAGACATCGCATCCACGGCCTTGTCCAGTGCAAAGCTGTTGGTCAGGCACCACTCTTCAATGATCTTATCGGCACGGAAGCGCTCCTTGCACTCCTTACAGTCCATCAGAGGATCGGAAAAACCGCCTACATGACCGGAAGCAACCCAAACCTGGGGGTTCATCAGAATGGCTGCGTCCAGGCCCACGTTATAGGGGTTCTCCTGCACGAATTTCTTCCACCAGGCGCGCTTGACGTTATTCTTCAGCTCAACGCCCAAAGGACCGTAGTCCCAAGTGTTGGCCAGACCGCCGTAGATCTCACTGCCGGGGAAGACAAAGCCACGGCCCTTACAAAGAGCAACGATCTTGTCCATGGTCTTTTCGCTGTGTTTCATTGGATTTTCCTCCATTGTGTTTGATATGGTCCGAGTGACAGGATTCGAACCTGCGGCATCGTGGTCCCAAACCACGCGCGCTACCAACTGCGCCACACCCGGGAATAATATTTTAACTGTCTTATTGTATCATAACTTTTCAAGATTGACAATACTTCTTTTCCTTGCTATGATGCAGAAAACGAAGGTTTTCTGTCGCAGGAGGTGCAAAATGAAACGAACCCCCATTTCTTTGGATTTGTCGCTGTTGCCTCGGGATATCCGCGCGTTTGCCGCCGATGCCGCGGTCTATGACAGCAGCTGCTCCCGGGAGGCACGCGTGGTCTATTTGGACAAAGACGGCGGCTATTATCTGAAAAGCGCGCCCAAGGGCAGTCTGGAGCGGGAAGCCGCAATGACGCAGTTCTTCCACCAAAAGGGCGTGGCAGCAGAAGTTCTGCACTATTCCAGCAGCGAGAAAGATTGGCTGCTGACTCGCCGTGTACCGGGAGAAGACTGCATCCATCTCGATTATCTGGCCGACCCCAAGCGCCTGTGTGATACCACGGCGACACTGCTGCGTCAATTGCACGAGATCGATCCTGCCGGTTGCCCGGTGCAGGATCATACCGCCCGTTACCTTGCCACCGCCCAGCGTAATTATGAGGCAGGATTGTATGATACGCACGTGTTTACGCCGGAGTGGCATTTTCCCGACAGGGAAGCGGCTTGGCAGCACTTGCAGGCGCATAAGCACCTGCTGCGGACCGATACACTGCTGCACGGCGATTACTGCCTGCCCAATGTGATGCTGGATCACTGGAAGTTCAGCGGTTTCATCGATTTGGATCACGGCGGAGTAGGCGACCGGCACGTGGATGTATTTTGGGGCATTTGGACGCTGTATTTCAATTTTGACACCGATGCCTACCGAGAGCGGTTTTTGGATGCCTATGGACGGGACGTGCTGCAGCCGGAATTGCTGCCCGTCATTGCCGCCGCAGAATGTTTCGGTTGATGCGTGAAACTTTAATTTTTGGGCCATACTATGCATATCTGAACAGGAGGTATGAACAGTATGGTGGAACAAGATACCATTCGTTTGCTGCGTGAATGTGACGCCGGCATCAAAATGGGCGTGGACTCTATCGAAGATGTCGTCGACCATGTAAAGGAGAAAGCCTTTCGCGGAATGCTGGTAGATTGCAAGCACGCGCATCAGAAACTGCAGCAGGAAATCGATACGCTGCTGGAAAAATATCACGACGAGGGCAAAGATCCCAACCCCCTCGTCAAGGGAATGTCTTGGATGAAAACCGAGATGAAACTGAATATGGAAGACTCCGACAAAACGGTGGCCGACCTGATGACCGACGGGTGCAATATGGGGGTCAAATCTCTCAGCAAGTACCTGAACAAGTATAAGGCGGCCGACGAGGTATCCAAGGATATCGCCAAACGGCTCATCCATCTGGAGGCGCAGCTGGCCACGGATATCCGCCGGTATTTATAGCAGAAAACACCCGTTGCAGAAAAACTGCAGCGGGTGTTTTGATGTGCGTTATACTTGTCACAGGTTTACCAACAAGAGTAAGAATTTCCACAACTAATGGTTGCATCGGGGGGATTGCCGGAAATGGTGGGTAAAACCAACTCGAAAAACTCTTGCCTGCTGTGTACGAATTGACCGGCATCGCAAAGGGCTGCGATCTCTGTCGGCGTCATCCAACGACAATCGGCTACTTCGTCGGGGGTTTCCGCCAATTCCAAATGGGGGCCGTCTTCGCAGGGGAACAGCCAAATATCCAAAAAATCCTTGTAATGCTCACGGCGGCTGCTTTGCAGCAGCTTGCCTTTCGCGGGGTCCAAGGTGACACCAACTTCTTCAACGGCTTCGCGTACCGCACCGGTGAGACTATCCTCACCTTTGGTCACAGATCCGCCGCAGGTTTCCCAATACAAAGGGAACGCCGGACGGGTGGCTGCCCGTTGGGAGATCAGAAACTGTCCTTGTGAATTATATAGCCAAACATGTACGGCAATATGATAGCGCCCGTCCGGGATCTGCTGGCCACGGATGTGGCTTTCGCCGGTCAGACGGCGGTCTGCATCATATAAATCCCAAAGTTCAGGGGGATACGCGACAGTCGGTGTCATAAAGCGACTCCTTTCGTTACACAATTACATCTTGCTGGAATGATGAGGGTTGAAGGGGCATTTGCTGCCCAAACATTGATTGTTCTGCTCCGTATGCAGGCAGGTGATGGTGGCCGATTGCAGCAGAACACCCAGGTGTTCTGCTGCAAAGCGAATGCCTTCGGTAATGGCAAGATACCCGTTGCGCTTGCAGCAGCGCGGCCCGCCGATCTTGCTGACGGCAGCCAGTGTGCGAGAGGTCATCTCGTTGCACAGACCCCAGCTTTCTTCCGTCAGCGGGGTAGCACCGGTGACGATGGAGACAAAAATACC
>JAFYMZ010000101.1 GCA_017548175.1 Clostridia bacterium
GACGAGGCACATTCCGAGAAAGAGGGAAACGGCCCCCATTGGAAAGAAACCTACAAGGCTGACGAGGTCATCATGATCCTGGGTGATTTCCGCACCGGAGATTACGGGCCCAATGTGCTGCAGGCATTCAGCCCCAATGACAGGCATACCGGATTCGGTTGGGTCGTTTGTCGGTATGGGACCCGATGGAAGATAAAGGCTAGCGGTTACGCATAAGGTTTGGGTGAGAAAGGAGGACCCCATGAACGAACAAAAGAAAAAGCATCGGTGGGACCTCTGGCGGCTGCCCATCATCGGCCTGCAGATCCTGCTGCTGGCGGTGCTGTGGGTGAAAAGCCGGCCCAAAGAGCGGAAGGATTAAGGCACAGGACGGAAGCGAAAAGGAGCGGAAGTTCGATGAAAGATTGGAAACTGACGGAGAAGCTTTGGGAGCTTTCCCGGAAACAGAAGATCGGGCTGGCCTGCGTGGCGGTATGTTTGGTGATTTTCGGAACACTGTTGTATCACTTCCCGGCATATCAGGTAGGTCTGACCTGTGGGGACAAGTACTTTGACCGGGAAGATCTGCTGCTGCTGTGTTTCCGTGGCACACCGGGAGATCGGCGCGCGGCGGAGAAAATCTTGGATCAGGGTCGCGCGGCCTTGGAGGATCGGGAGACTCCCTGCAATATTTACGGAGAGAACGACCCTCGCCGTGCCAAACACGGCGCACTGTGGCGGCTTGTCACCGGGCCGGATGCACCGGATACGGGATACACGCTGAAACTGCTGTCGGCACACTTGGGCATCAATGAGGGCAAAGTGTGGGTGCAGTACTCCAAAAGCGGCCGCGGAAGCGAGGTCGAACTGTGGACGGTGCAGCGGGTGAACGGCCAATGGAAAGTTGTGGATACCCGCTGGGAAGCCTGATAAATGAAAGAAAAAGCCGCCTGCGGGCGGCTTTTTTGCTGCGTATGAAAAAATATTTTTTGGGAAAAAGAAGAAAAAAGGCAGATAGGCGCGTATTACTTAATTAGTCACTGAAAATCGCCGGAATGGAGGGGTTTTATGCTGGTACGGGAACAAATCGAAGCCTTTGAACGAGAGCGTTTGGCGCCCGGTGCTACCTTGGCCTGCAACTCGCTGGGGCGGGAACGGCCGGAGGAAGAAGATGACCTGCGTACCTGCTTTATGCGCGACCGCGACCGCATCGTGCATTGCAAAGCATTCCGAAGACTGAAGCATAAGACGCAAGTGTTCCTCTCCCCCGAGGGTGACCACTACCGTACCCGATTGACCCATACGCTGGAGGTTTCGCAGATCGCGCGAACCATTGCCCGAAGCATGGGTCTGAATGAGGACTTGACCGAGGCCATTGCCTTGGGTCACGATCTGGGGCACACGCCCTTTGGCCACGCCGGCGAGCGTGCCCTGCGTGCGGCATCCGGACGGAACTTTGACCATAACGAGCAAAGCCTGCGCATCGTGCGGCGGCTGGAGAAGGACGGCAAGGGCCTGAACCTGACCCGTGAGGTGATGGACGGCATCCTGTGCCATACCGGTCCCAAAGAGGCGGATACGCCGGAGGGACAGATCGTGCGTATGGCAGACCGCATTGCTTATATCAACCACGACATTGACGATGCCATTCGGGCCGGGGTGCTGTCTGCCGAGCAGATCCCGCTGGAACTGCGGGAGCGGCTGGGCAAGCGCAACAGCCAGCGCATCGGCACTTTGGTGTCGGGCGCGGCGGCTTACGGACGGGAGACCGGACGGGTCGGATTGCCTCCGGCATTGGCAGACACCATGGAAAGCCTGCGGGACTTTATGTTCCAGGCGGTGTATCTGAACCCGGTAGCCAAGGGCGAAGAGGGCAAGGGTATGGAAGTGGTGCAGGCGCTGTATCGCTATTTTGAGGAGCATCCCGAGGCAATGCCCACCGAGTACCTGCAGATCGCATTTCAGGACGATGTGCCGACGGCGGTGTGCGATTATATTGCCGGTATGACAGACCGGTACGCCATTACCAAGTATCAGGATATTTTTATTCCCAAGGCTTGGAATACGTATTAAAATACCATTGATTTTGACAGAAAGGAGGCGTTTTGCGTGGCTCTTCCTCAGAGTTTTTTGGATGAACTGATCGACCGCAGTGATATCTTGGACGTGGTATCGCGGTATGTACCCATGAAGAAAAAAGGCGGCGACCATTGGGGCTGCTGCCCGTTCCACAATGAAAAAACGGCCTCCTTCCACGTGAACCGCGAGCGGCAGATCTACAAGTGCTTTGGCTGCGGCGAGGGCGGCGGTGTCATCAACTTTATAATGAAGATCGAAAACCTGCCCTATATCGATGCGGTGCATAAATTGGCAGACCTGTGCGGTATGCAGGTGCCGGAAGACAACGATGCCGACCGTGAGCAGGCCCAGCGGCGTAAGCGGCTGCTGGCGCTGAATAAGGATGCGGCGCGGTTTTATTACAACACCCTGATGGGGGAAAAGGGCGCGGAGGCGCGGGCATATTTGCTGCAGAAGCGCGCAATGACGCCCCAGACGGTGACCCGATTTGGCTTGGGTTATGCCGATGACAGTTGGGACAGCCTGATTATTGCCATGAAACAAAAGGGCTATACCGAACGGGAACTGGTGGATGCCAGACTGGCCAGCCGGGGAAAGAACGGCGGGCTGTACTGCTTCTTCCGTGACCGTATTATGTTCCCGGTCATTGATATCCGGGGCGATGTGGTGGCCTTTGGCAGCCGCGTGCTGCGTGGCGACGGCGGCGGACGCAAGTATATGAACAGTCCGGACACGCCGGTGTACAACAAGAGCCGGGTGCTGTATGCCATGAATCTGGCAAAACAGACCAAGGCGGATAAGTTTATCCTTTGTGAGGGTAACGTAGACGTCATTGCCCTGCATCAGGCAGGGTTTGACAGCGCGGTGGCTTCCTGCGGTACGGCATTCACTGCCGAGCAGGCCAAGCTGCTGAGCAAATATACCAAAGAAGTGGTCATCTGTTACGATGCCGACGCCGCGGGGCAAAAGGCCACGGAAAAGGCCATCGACATTCTGAACAATGCCGGACTGGAAGTCCGCGTGCTGCGCTTGCCGCCCAAACGGGATGCCAATGGGCGTATCCTGTATGACGACGAGGGCAGACCCAAGAAGGTGGACCCGGATGACTTCATCAAGGAGAACGGCGCTCGCGCCTTTGCTGACCTGCTGGAGCGGCCACAGACCGACGGACAGTACCGGCTGGGCGAGATCAAGGCCAAGTTTGACCTGAGTCAGGACGACCAGCGCATTGCCTTTTTGAAGGAGGCAGCGCGGTATCTGGCATCGTTGGACAGCGATGTGGAGCGCGAGATCTTTGCGCGCAACGCGGCGCGGGATGCCAATGTCAGCGAAGAAACTATGCTGACGGAGGTGCGCAACGCCAGAAAGAGCCGGCAGCGGCGAGACAAGGCGCGCTTCCAGCAAGAGGCGCTCAATCCCAACCGCGCCAAGCAGCCCCGGGATCGGGAAATGCGGTATGAAAATCTGGCATCGGCACTGTGCGAAGAGCGGTTGCTGGCGGTGACCCTGCGTGACCGGGATCTGTTGGAGTATGCCGAGGCACGGCTGGATCCGGAGGAGTTTTCGGCACCCTTCCTGCGGCAGATGTATGCCAAGGCGCTGGACAAGCTCAACACGGGGCAGGCACTGAATCCGGCAGCGTGGATGCACGAACTGACGGAAGCCGAAACAAGACTGCTGACGGATATTTTGGCAGGCGGTGTGCGGTCCAAGGACCCCAAGCAGGAACTGGATGCCTGCATCAAGAAAATCAAACACGAAGCCCTCAAACGCGGCGCCGGTGACGATGTGCTGCTTGAGATATTGAGAAAAAAACAGGAGGAATAAGATATGACTGAACGGGAACAGATGGAAAAGCGCCAGCAGATCCTGCGTGATCTGGTAGAGTTTGGCAAGAAGAACGGCAAGGTCACCGCAAAGGAGATCAACCACGCCATCGACGAGCTGGAACTGGACAGCGCACAGCAGGATAAGTTCTATGCCGCGCTGGAGAAGCTGGGCGTCGAGATCGCGATGGGCGAAGAGGATATGATGGAGGAGACTCCCCTCATTGAGAGCCTGGACGAGGATTTCAGCAATGTGGAAGAAATCCCCGAAGAGGAAC
>JAFYMZ010000102.1 GCA_017548175.1 Clostridia bacterium
CCGTCCAACAGCCGGATAAAAAGACCGACCGGCATATCGTGCATCGTTTCGCCGCCGAATACGGTGTGGAGATGGCCGATGCCGAACTGGACATGCTGGCAGAGCGCTTTGCCCTGGAGCGGGGCGGCCGCTCCGCCCGCCTGGCCCGTCAGTTCATTGACAGTTTGCGGAGTAAATAAATACAAAACGACCCTGTTTCCCGCGGGAAACAGGGTCGTTCTCTTCGTTTCTTACAGAACGCCGGTGAGGAAGATCTCGATGCCGATGGCGATCAAAATCACACCGCCGAAGATGCTGGCCTTGCCGGCCAGCTTGGTGCCGAACTTCTTGCCGATGGCAATGCCGCCGAAGCAAATGACAAAGGTCACGGCAGAGATCAGCAGGGCGGCCACCAGTGCCATGGGCAGATCATACTCGGCAATGGTAAAGCCTACGGACAGGGCGTCGATGCTGGTTGCCACACCCTGCACCATCAGCAGACCCAGACCGGCAGCGGCAGGGCCGTCGCTTTCCTCGTCACCGCCGCGGATGCCTTCCAGCAGCATCTTGCCGCCGATGAGGCACAGCAGAATGAGGGCGATCCAGGGGATCAGCGTCTCAAACGCGCTGAAATACTGCACCACGGTGTGGACACAAACCCAACCGATCAGGGGCATCATACCCTGAAAAATACTGAACACCGCGGCCATCATCACCATACGGCGCAGTTTCATATGGGATTCGTTCAGACCGTTTGCCAGCGATACGGAAAAGGCATCCATGGCCAGTCCCACGCCCAGCAGCAGGCTGTTAAAGAAAAACACAAAGTTCCAATCCATTCATTCTTCATCCCTTCTGTACGGCAGATGCCGGGCATCCGCACAAAGCGAATTTACTATAGCAAACCTACCGAGCGCTGTCAAGGAAAGAATCGCCAAAATCCGCTCCGCCCTTGATGTTACAAGGAATTTACACCCCTCGTCCTTGACCCGCTTGCGCAAACCGCATATAATAAGAGTACAAATGACTTTATATCTAACTGCACGGGGAGGTGACGCGATGCAGTCCACCGATGTGACCATCATCGATTCTCAAATCTTAACACAACTGAATCGGCTCTTTGCCCATAGCGGCAAACCCGGGCTTTCCGTGCTGCCCGATGCCACCCAACGGCTGGATACCGTCCTGCCCTCCTCCGGCGACGTCAAAACGCTACTGCGCCGGCTGGAACACGGCATCGGCTATCCGCTGCCTGCCGATTGCAGCCCGGTCACCGTAGGGGACTTGCAGGAGGCCGTGCGGCAAACGCTGGAGTACAAGCGGCAGATGGCCTCGAAAATCATCACCGTGCCAAACATCCTCAGTCTGGTGCGTCTGGTCATCATTCCGGTGTATGCCGTGATGTACCTGCAGGCCGAGTCTGCTGCCGATTACTACGCCGCCGGCGCGCTGCTGGCGCTGTCCTGCCTGACCGACCTGTTCGACGGCTTCATCGCCCGTCGCTTCCGGCAGATCTCCACCTTGGGCAAGCTGCTGGACCCTGTGGCCGATAAACTGACCCAGTGTACCATCCTGCTGTGTCTGGCCACGACCTATCCCATGCTGTGGAGTTTGTGGGCGCTGTTCTTCGCCAAAGAACTCTTCCAGCTTATCGCCACCTGCTGGCACTTGAAACACGGACAGATGCTGGACGGTGCCTTGATGGCCGGTAAGGTGTGCACCAACGTGCTGTTCATCGCCACCATTCTGATGGTGCTGTTCCCCGATATGTCGTCTGCCTTGCGCCACGGCTTGATGCTTTTATGCGCACTGTTTCTGCTCATCGCATTCGTTGCATATTTCCGCGCTTTTGTGGGAAAATCCAAGAAAGTGCGCCGATTCTGATCTGTTTATAAGATACCTGTTTATAAGATAAAGGAGCACCGTATGTCCCGTTCTATGAAAGAAATCACGCTGCTGGCCTTGGGCTGCGTGGCCTTGTTTGTGGCCCTGACCCGACTGGATGCCGTCATCGGCTTTTTGGGCACGCTGATCGATTTGGTGCAGCCCGTTCTGGTGGGCGGTGTGCTCGCCTTTTTCCTCAATGTCCCCATGACCGCCATCGAACGCGGCCTTGCCGCCGCGGCCCGCAAGGCAAAATATCCTGCCAAGCCCGCGCTGCTGCGCACCGTGGCGCTGGTGCTGACCCTGTTGGGTGTGGTGCTGGTGCTGACACTGGTCGTTTCCATTGTGGTGCCCGAGTTTATCGCGTCCATCTCCAGCATTTTGAACACCACCCTGGAAAAGATCCCCGGCTGGCTGGCCACGCTGGAACAGTACGGCCTGGACACCGAATGGGTCAAGAGCCAGCTGGATGCCCTGCATCTGGGCGATCTGGACCTGTCCGCCTTGGCGCAGAAACTCACCGCCGGTGCCGGCAGCCTGCTGGAAGCCCTGCTGCGGCTGGCCATCTCTGCGGTGGGCACCCTCAGCAACGCCCTGATCGCGCTGGTACTGGCCGTGTATATGCTCAGCGGCAAAGACGCCCTGCGCGCCCAGTTCAAGAAACTGATCTTTGCTTTCCTGCCTGACAAAGCCGCCCGCGAGATCTGCCGTGTGGGCACGCTGGTCAACCGCACCTTCTTCAAGTTCCTCACCGGCCAGTGCGTGGATTCTCTGCTGCTGGGCGTGATGCTCTTTATCGCCTTCAGCCTGTTTGGCATCCCCTATGCCAGCGTGGTGGCCGTCACCACCGCCGTCTTTTCCTTCATCCCC
>JAFYMZ010000103.1 GCA_017548175.1 Clostridia bacterium
CATGACCGCCGGGACCGGGCATCGGACCCTTGTTGGCAGGTACATGATCAAAGGGATTGCCGGTAGGAGCATGACCGAAGCCGCGAGGCAGGGTCTTTTCGTTGTGTTCTACCTGTTTCATCGGTCTTCCTCCTCCTTCAGCTGAGAATGATAAATATCCCGGTAGGTCTCCGAGGTGCGCATCAGGGTGTCGTGGTCGGCGCAGGCCGTGATACGGCCGCCTTCCAGCACCGCGATGCGGTCAGCGGAGCGCACCGATGCGATACGCTGGGCAATGATGATCTTGGCAGCGTCGGGACGGGCCTTTGCCAAGGCATCGTAGAACTTGGCCTCGGTCTTCAGGTCCAGCGCGCTGGTAGAGTCGTCAAAGATCAGCAGGTCGGCTTCTTTCAGCACCGCACGGGAAATGCTGATGCGCTGCTTCTGACCGCCGGACAGGGAGTGACCGCCTTCGGTCACGTAGGTTTCATAGCCGTAAGGGGTGGCACAGATGAAATCATCGGCCTGTGCGATCTCTGCCGCAGCCTTGATCTCCCAAGGCGTGGCATCGTCCTTGCCCCAGCGGATGTTATCCGCAATGCTGCGGGTGTACAGTTCTGCCTTTTGCAGCACGATGCCGATCTTTCCGCGGAGGGCGGTCAGGTCATACTCGCGCACATCCACGCCGTTGAACAGCACGGTGCCTTCGGTGGCATCGTAGAAACGGGGGATCAGGTTCACCAAGCTGGACTTGCCGCTGCCGGTGGCACCCAGAATGGCCAGCGTTTCACCGCGGTGCACCGACAGATCCACGCCCTCCAGCACGGGGGCACCGGTGTTGGGATATGCGAAGCTGACGCCGCGCAGTTCTGCCACCACGGGGGTATCTTCGCCCTTGGTGCAGGTTCCGCCGGAGAAGGCACGGTCCTGCTCCAGCACTTCCTTGATACGGCCGATGGATGCCTTGGCGCGGACGATGTTCTGGAACATCATTGCCAGGAAGAGCACGCTCTGCAGGATCATCGTCACGTAGGTAATGGCAGCAATGATCGCGCCGGGGGTCAGGTCACTGCCGCCCTTGATCTGCACGCCGCTGATGACCAGTACCGTTACCACGCAAAGATTGAGCACCAGCGTCATCAAGGGGGACATAAAGGCCAGCAGCTTGAAGATTTTCAGATAGACGGTGCACAGGGCATTGTTGGCCTTGCCGAAGCGTACGATCTCATATGCCTCGCGCACATAGGCCTTGACCACGCGGGCACCGGCCACGTTTTCCTGCATCACGTTGTTGACGCCGTCCAGCTTTTCCTGCATCTGGCCGAACATGGGGCCGGTCTTCAGCAGGAAGAAGGATGCCAGCAACAGGATCACCGGCAGCACACAGGCAACGATCACGGCAAACTGGGGGGCCTGACGGTACAGCATCAGGATGCCGCCGAAAAACATAAAGCCGCTGCGCACCACGCCGCGCATCAGCATCGACACCATGGTCTGCACCTGATTGACGTCATTGGTCAGTCGGGTCACCAGACTGCCGGTGGAGATTTTATCGGTCTGCTGGAAGGACAGATCCATAATACGGGAAAACAGATCCTTTCGCAGGTCATTACCAAACTGCTGGGAAGCCAGATTGGTAAACACACCGCACAGAATGCCGCAGACTGCGCCCAGCAGCACCAGCAGGATCATGCGGATACCCACCTGCAGCACCACTTCCATATTGCCTGCCAGAACACCGTTGTCCACGATGTCCGACATCAGGTCGGGCTGCAGCAGGTCCATGGTGATCTCACCCACCATGCACAGCGGCGCCAAAAGGCACCAGAACCAGTATTTCTTCAAATATTTCAGCATCTCACTGCTCCTTTCTTACCGCTTCATACAAATGCTCCAACAAGGCGGCGATCTCCGCTTCCTTGCCTGCAGGCAGTGCCTGACGCACCCGCGCTTCTGCCTTGCCGATCTCTTCCCGCATCCGCAGGGCATAGGCCTGCCCTTTTTCGGTGAGATACAGTTTGGCATACCGCTGGTCTTCGCTGTCGGTCTCCCGACGGACGAAGTCCTCCCGCAGCATTTCCTTTACCGTCTGACTGATGGCGGCATAGGTCTTTTGCGCATACTCCGAGATCTCTTTTTGGCTGGCACCGGGGTGTCGGTGCAGATACGCCAGGATCCGGGCATAGGGGTCGGGGATCCCGGCCTCGGCAGAGATCTTCCGCAGCCGCTCGCGCCAGGCGCGGTCCAACTGCCGCACCATCAGCATCAAAGGCTTTTGTTCCATAGATATCCCCCTTTCGGGTTTAGTTAACTTCTTAATTAACGCCTTAACTATTTTACTTATAAAATATACGCTTGTCAAGAGATGCATTCAAAAAAATCCCACTCCGGCGGGAGTGGGATTTTTGCAGTTTCATAGGATCAGGAGTGCTTGAAAAAGTCCATATGCGCTTGCATAATGGCCAAGATCTCCTTGCCCGACTGGGTGGTGCGGGGATCCGCCTCGTACTGGTGCAGGGTCTTTTTATCCAGCGGCACCAGCGACAGTTTGCCTTCGTAATTGTCGCTGAAGAACTTGGTCAGGCCGTCCAGCGTATAGGCGCCGCCAAAGAACTTGCGGTTTTCTTTGTCGTCCATATCGATCTTCATTGCGGTCAGCACTTCCACCTTGGTGTTCAGCGGCTCAAAGCCCATACCCAGCAGAATGACCTTCCAGCGACGGTACTGCTCTTCCAGCACCTCTTCGTCGCTCAAATGGAAGAACTCGTCGATGTTCAGCAGTTCTTCACCGAACTCGCGGTAGACGGTGTTGGCCATTTGCACGTTAAAGGCCGAGCGGATGTCCACACCCACAGGCTGGTAGGAACCGGCCGGAACCACGTGTACCGAGCCGATGCCCTCGGCCACCTGACCGGAGCGGTGATGCAGCAGCAGGATGTGTTTTTTCACCACGGGGCTGTCTGGGTCACGAGTGTCTTCCGGCATTTCCACGTTGTACAAAATGGTTGCATTGTTCACGCCGATGCCGGCAAAGCGGTTGCGCAAATCAAACACATCGGCCTGACGGCTGCGGCCGGGCAGTACCGAAAAGACCGCCGGTTTTTGAACGTGATAGGGCGGGCGCTTGCGAAGGATCTTGCGGGCATAGGACATTTCGTAGACCAGATACTCGCAGGTATCCAGCAGGTCAAAATAGCCGCCGTTTTTCACGGTCACTGCCAGATTTCCCTTGTTGATGTCGCCGGTAAAGTCCTCCAGCGCGTACAGTTTGCCGTTGAACAACAGCGTCTTGCCGCCCAGCTGATATTTTTTATTCACCGCAAAGCCGTCACGGGGATAGGGCAAGAACTTCGCCTTGGGGGGCGGTGTTTCCCAATGGGTCTGGCTGACGGTGACCGGCATTTCGTTCAGAGTCATAAAGGCATCGTTACCGGGCTTTTGTACCCACTCCGGTCGGTACACCAGATGGCGCACCGTTACCTCGCCCCGGCGGATCTGATCGGCATAATATTCCCGGTACAGATCCAGACTGTATTCGGCATAGGCGCCACGGTCCTCGGGACTGACCTCGTTGGCCATACGGAAATTGCGGGTGCGCTTTTCAATGCGGGCTTCCCGCACCTCACTGTAAGTCACCACACCGCCGGCGATGGGTAAGATCACGCTGGTGATCACGTCCAGCACCTCGCGCAGTGCAGAAAAATCAAATGCTGCCATGGTGGCATCCCCCTTTTCGGGAAAAATCGTAGTTTTATTATACTCCCTGCCCCCGCCGCTGGCAAGAGGGAAAACGAAAGCCGCCCCGGATGGCCGGGGCGGCTGATGCGGATCGCAGGTTATGCTTCTTCGGTCTTGCTTGCCTTTTTGCGCGCCTTCTTTTCCTGACTCAGGCGGTACAGTTCCTCGGTGGCAAAGGCCAGTTTGGTGACTACGTTCTGCTTGACGGGATAGCAGTAGAAGGAATCCTTCTCGGTGGAGATATCCACACAATCCTCGGGACGCAGATAGCAGTAATCGTACTCCACGTGCAGGCTGTTGGTCTGATGGGGCAGGCGCTGGATGCGGTACGGCTTGTCACGGTAGAAGCCTTCCACCACAAAGCCCTGCTCGGGATCGTGGATCAGTTTGCCCTGACCCAGTTTGACGAACTTCCAGCAGCGAGGCAGCGAGTAGATCTCTACCTCGTCCTCGAAGGAATACTTGCCCTCTGCGATCTGCTGCTTGACCTGCTGCCGCTCCCACTCGAACCAATCGGGCACGTGGGAGAACTCGGTCTCGCCGCTCTGGGCGGCAAGGGTGCCGTCCTCATTCAGCGTCCAGCGCTTGCCGCAGGCTTCACAGTACAGCTCGGTTCCCTTGCTGGCCATCTTGCTTTCGGTCATACAATGGGGGCACTGGTACAGGATCTTGTGCATACCTTCTGCGCGGAAGGATTCGGTGATGCGGATGCCGGCTTCTTTCTGATACTTGTACTCGTCATAGGTCAGCGCCTCACGCACCACGGCGTTGATCTCGTCCACCGTCATGGTCTCGATCTGCTCGGGGGTGAGGATCTTGGTGGCGGTGGTGTACAACGGCACCTTGCGCTTTTGACGGAAGTTCCAGAAGGGAGAATGCAGATAGTTGCCGTGATGGACAACGGCCACCACAGGCACCTTGTTCATACGGATCAGTTTGCCGATGGACTCGGGCATATAGGAGGTAACGCCGCAGGGAGAATAACGAGCCTCGGGATACATACACAGCACGTCACCGCGCTTCAGCACCTTGCTGATGGACTTGACCAGATGCAGGTCCATAGTATACTTTCGGGTGCCGATGCAGCCGATGAGCTCCATCAGCGGCGGACGGCGGTAATAGCCGTCGATGCTCACCACGTTGTTGACGCGATGGGGGAAGGTGACCTTATCGGTCAGCATAAAGTCCACGAAGTACATGTGGTTGCTCAGCACCATATAGGGCGGCTTCAGACCTTCCATATTGATTTTTTCCACCTTGTTTTTTCTGCCGATCAAACCGATTCTGCACAGCAGTGCGATCAGATAGGTGAAAAACAGCGGCTGACGGATGGGATAATGGGCAGTATTATAGGTTTTGGGATTTTTATAATTGGGGGTCATCTCGGTACTCCTCTCATTTTTTGGGGGAATTGACCTGTGTCGGTCATATCGGGACTAACTGTTTTTTATATTAAATGATTTTGACGAATTTTGCAAGAAAAAAGTTCACATTTCGTTCATATTCTGCCGGTTTCCCGAAAAAATGTCCCCTTGCAGCGCGGTTTTTCCGGCGCTATAATGAAGATATCAACCAAAGGATGTGTTACTATGGACTTATTCTGGATTTTCTGCGGCATTGCCGCCGGTCTGCTTGGGCTGACGGTGCTGCTGATGCTGCTGTGCTTTTTCCTTGTGTTTTATATGCCCACCCGGCATCCGGAACGGGACCCCTATCCGGTGCCCCGAGGCAAGACCTACGCGCCCTATCACGGCAAGATGCGGGAGTGGCTGCATCAGGTGGATCAGCTGCCGCGGGAGGCGGTTTCCATCCGCTCTTTCGACGGGCTGACGCTGCGGGGTCTGTACTTCCAGCACGCCCCCGGCGCGCCCATTGAACTGATGTTCCACGGATACCGCGGTTCTTCCCGCCGCGATCTGGCAGGCGGTGTCATCCGTCGGCTGGCGCTGGGACACAACGTGGTGCTCATCGACCAGCGCGGCGGCGGTGCCAGCGACGGCCACATCACCACCTTTGGCATCCGGGAAAGCCGCGATTGCCTTGCTTGGGTGGATTTTGCGGTGCAGCGCTTCGGCCCCGACTGCAAGCTGATCCTCACCGGCATCTCTATGGGCGCCTCTACCGTTATGATGGCGGCCGGTCATCCCCTGCCGCCCCAGGTGGTGGGCGTGCTGGCCGATTGCGGCTACACCTCCGCACCCGAGATCATACGCACCGTCATCCGCGCCCTGCACCTGCCGGTATGGCCGCTGTATCCGCTGATCCGCCTGTCGGGCAAAGTCTTTGGCGGCTTTGATATTGCCGAGGCCGATGCCAAAGCGGCCATGACGCGCTGCCGCGTGCCGGTGATTTTTTACCACGGCGAGGCAGACGATTTTGTGCCCTGCCGGATGAGTCAGGAAAACTTCAACGCCTGTGCCGCCCCCAAGCGGCTGCACATCACCCCCGGCGCCGGGCATGGCATGAGTTACCCCGCCGCACCGGAGCCGTATATCGAGGCATTGCGCGAAATGCGGATCCTGTGGGGATTATAACTGCAACACAAACAAAGCACCCTGTTTTCCGTTCCGAAAACAGGGTGCTTTTCATTTACTCAGTTGATGGCGTCCAAATTCAGGATGGCGATGTCTTGCAAGGAGGGGAACGATTTCCGCACCGTTTGCGCCAGATACCGCTGTTTTTCCATCAACTGCGGTATATCTTTCCACCAAGCGGAGCCGCCCAGCATTCCGTCACACAGCGCCTCAAAACAGGTGGCGCGATCTTCCAGAATCGACTTCATGCCATAAGCCCATGCAAAATATTCCTGCCAGTCCCGATTGGCCTCGTCATAAAATACCGACACATAATCATCAGAATACCGGAATCCCTTGGGGTTCAACGCTTCCCAGTTTTTATCAAACTTGGATTCATAATTCCAGATACGATACTCAAAGGCGTGCATCAGTTCATGGAAGAAGGTTTGCAGGGTGAAATCATCGCAGGAATACACGATATACACGATGTGCTGGTTATCGGTTTCATCGCAAGACACGTTGGCCTCATACGCAATGACATCGCCTGCGGGGAAGTATCCCACCAGATATATGCGAAAATCATCAAAGGATGCAACGGGATCGGTCAAATCGCGGCAGAGGATCTCTTGATAGGTTTCCTTGGGCAGCAACTGCAGATACTGTTCCAGTTCCAACGCCGCGCGATAGAACTCGATGGGTTTGATATCATTGCTGATGCTATACCATTGGATAAACTCCATCTCCGGCGCGCAGGTCACCGTCACGCCGGTGGTTTCTTTGATCCGCAGGCAAACTTCCTCGGTTTTCGCGGCAATCTCGTTCACCGCCACCGTTTCACAAAGACCGGCTTCCAAGGGCGTATTTTTCACCGACTGTCTGTAATTCCACACATAGAGCGCATCAAACCCGTCTTCTTTCACGGTGGCGATCACGGCACATCGGTCGTTGAGTTTCAGGGTGCCCTCCAGATTGTTGAAATCGCACGCATTGGGAATGGTGATGCTGGCGACCTCAGTTTGCTGATCGAAATCAAGGATTCGCACCGCACTGCGGTAATCTTCGATCTGATTTCCGCTGTTGTCCACCAGCAGAACCTGATGCCCGTTGGCCGCTTTATACTCGTAATATTGGTTCGGTTTCAGCAAGTGCAGCCGATCGGGCTGGTCATAAAATACCAAGATGCGATAGTCGAAATTATCCCGCGACACCGCAAAACTCCGGAAATATTGCACGCGACCCACGTCAATGGCATCCATGGCAGATGCCAATTCATATCCGTCGGTATACACATAGGCGCTTGTCACCGGGTTTTCCAGATTGAAATCGTACAGGGTCTGTGTTGCAGCCATTTGGCGACCCACACAAACACCCGCATCGGTAACAGACACATCATATGCATCGTGATCGGCATCTTCCAGTTCCAGCCGCTTGATCTCTGTATTGGTGCGCAGGTCAAACAGCGATAGGCCGTACTCCTGCTGGTCACCGTTTTCATAGCGGAAATACAGCATGGCGGCATAAGTGCCGTTGCTATCCGCATCCATCAGTACGATATTACCCAGCCCGGCAGTATCCAGCGCGATCAGTTCCGGCAGCGGAGCCTCCGGTTCAGTTCCCGGCTCGGGCGTGCCGCAGGCGCAAAGCATCACCGCCAACAGCAGGAGTGCTGCCAATGAAATAAGTTTTTTCATGTTCATATCACACCTCCGCCTGCCGGGCTTTTTCCCCGGCTTTCTTTCCCAGCATACGCCAAACGGTAAACATCATGGTGGCAAAGCAGGCAACGCCGCCCAGCAGGTTGGACACCGGCTCGGCCAAAAAGACACCGTCCACGCCCAAACCGCCAATGCGCGGCAGCAGCAGGGTCAGGGGGAATACGATAAAGGCCTTGCGCAGCAGGGAGAAAAACACCGCGTACTTGGATTTGCCCAGTGCCACAAAGGTGCTCTGTCCGGCAAACTGCATCGACATAAAGAAGAAACCAAAGAAGTACAGCTGCATAGAATGCACGCCCACCTCACGCAGGGCAGGATCGCTGCTGAAGAGCGAGATGAGGAACTCCGGATTGGTCACCACCCAGATCCAGCACAGTACGGTAACGACCGTGCCGGTGATGGCGGTAAAGGCGATGCCCTTTTGCACGCGCTTGTACTCCCGGGCGCCGTAGTTGAAGCTCAGCACCGGCTGCGCGCCGTGGGTCAGGCCGGTGACCGGCAGGCTAAAGATCTCGCGGACGGAATTGATGACCGTCATCACGCCGATGTACAGGTCGCCGCCGTAACTGCGCAGGGTGGCGTTGCAGGTCACCTGCACCAAGCAGTTGGTGCCGGACATAATGAAGCCCGGCAGACCCAGACCGGTGATCTCACGCAGCAGTTTGCCGTCCAGACGCATCTCGCTGCGCCGCAGCCGCAGAATGGCACGCTTTCCGGTAAGGAAGCGCAGCACCCACAGGCAGGACACGCACTGCGAAATAATGGTAGCCAGCGCCGCACCGCGAACACCCAGATCCAAGCCAAAGATAAAGATGGGGTCCAGCGCCACATTGAGCAGTGCGCCGATGACGATGGTCAGCATACCCATCCGGGGGAAGCCTTGGGCATTGATAAAGCCGTTCATACCGGTGCTGAGCATCGCAAACACCGTGCCGGCCAGATAGATCTGCAGATAGGAATTGGCATAGGCATAGGTGGCATCACTGGCGCCGAACAGGTACAGAATGGGCCGCTTAAAGCAATATCCCACCGCCGTCAGCACACCGGCCATGATCACCAGCATCACGAAGGTATTGTTCAAAATCTTTTCCGCACGCGCTTTGTCTCCTGCGCCGCGGGCGATGGAGCACAGCGGCGTACCGCCGGTGGAAAACAGGTTGCAAAAGGCGGTGATCAGCGCCACGATGGGGAAAATCAGACCCACGCCCGTCAGCGCCAGACTGGAGGCACCGGGCAGATGTCCCAGATAAATGCGGTCCACCACATTGTACAGAAGCTGCACCGATTGTGCTACCGTCAGCGGAATGGCTTGCCGCAGGATATTTTTCCACATCGCGCCTTGGGAAAAGTCGCTTTGTATGGTCTTTGCCGCCATGGGGCACTTCCCTTCTCCCTTATTCTTCCGTCAGCAGCGCGATGGCCTGCAGGTATTTCTCCCGCCGGGTCAAGGCCTGCTCTGTGACCGCGTCCAGTCTGGACAGGTCACTGTTGTGCCGCAGGTCGGCCAACTTTACCGCCGCAGCCACAGGGTCGTGCCTGATCTTCCGCACATAATCCATATACGGCACGTCATCCCCGTGGGTCAGCAGTTTCAGGGCATCCAGCACCGCGGGTGGAAAGCCCATCGCCGCCAGATCGTCAAAGGTATATTCGGTATCTTCCACCACATCGTGCAGCAGCGCCACGGTGCAGGTCACTTCGTCCTGCATCTGCTCGGCCAGATGGAAGGGATGAAACACATAGGGCAGGCCGCTTTTGTCCAGCTGGTCTTTATGCGCCGCAAAGCAAAGAGTCAGCGCCCGTTTGGTCATGGGTGTGTAGATCATACCGTCATCCTTTCTTTTTATCCATAATAAATAATTATACTGCAAAACGTGCGCCCTTGCAAGAGATGCCGCCTTTGTGCTATACTGTACGAAGTATTTGCAAAGGAGGTGCACCATGCTGAAAAAAGCCTATCTGGAGATCACCAACGCCTGCAACCTGCAGTGCAGTTTCTGCCACGGCACCCGGCGCGACATCAAGTATCTGTCGGTGGAGGAGTTTACGTTGGCCGCCCGCAAGTTGCGGGGCGTGACGGAGTATCTGTACTTTCATCTGATGGGCGAGCCGTTGCTGCACCCCCATCTGCCGGAGTTTTTCCGCATTGCGGGGGACTTGGGCTTCAAGGTGATTTTGACCACCAACGGAACGCTGCTGCCCAAAAAGGCCGACCTGCTGCTGCAGGCCGCACCGCTGCACAAGGTGAGCATCTCGCTGCACAGTTACGAGGCCAATGACATCGGCATCTCGCTGGAAGCGTATCTGCAGGGCTGCTTTGACTTTTGCGCCAAGGCGGCGCAGGCCGGCATCATCGCGGTGATGCGCCTGTGGAACATCGGCGGCGAAGATGCCCTGAACCGCACCATTCTGGAGAAAATGCACGCCGCCTTTCCCGGGGCGTGGGTGCCGACCCGGTCGGGATACCGGCTGGCAGACAAGGTGTTTCTGGAATGGGGCGAACGGTTTGAGTGGCCCGACCCGGAAGCCGACTATGTGGGCAATCACCACACCTGCTACGGTCTGCGCGACCAGATCGGCGTGCTGAGCAACGGCACCATCGTGCCCTGTTGTCTGGATGCCGAGGGAAATATTCCGTTGGGCAACATTTTCACCGACGAGATGGATGCCGTACTGGCTTCACCCCGGGCGGTGGCGCTGAAGCGCTCCTTTGAGAACCGCAATATTACCGAAGAACTATGCCTCCGCTGCGGCTATGCAGGCCGGATGGTAAAGAAATAAGCAAAAATCCGAAGAATGATGAGATGCCATAAAACAGTTACACTCCCAGTAGGATTATCCACTGGGAGTGTTCTTGTATATATTCCAGTTATGTGATAGAATCAACTAAACAATTAGACCAACTTGAATTTATCTAACTGTCAGAGGATGTTAATTGGGAATATTTAATAGAACATATTAAGCAAAATATAAATTTAGAGGTTTTTATGGTAATAAGGTTAGCAACGAAAAATGATATTGAGATAATCGTAAAACTCCGC
>JAFYMZ010000104.1 GCA_017548175.1 Clostridia bacterium
GCCTGTCATGGAACTGGATTGTATGCTGAAAGCATTGGGCGAACCGATGCGTTTAAAAATCTATCAAGCGCTGTTAGAACGCAAGCACTGTGTCCGATCACTGTCCAAGAAACTTGGAGTTTCCGAGTCTGCAATTTCTCAGCACATGAAAGTGATGAAAGATGCAGGTTTGGTTTATGGAGAGAAGTTCGGCTATCACACGCATTATCTTCCATTGCAGGATGCCGCCGATTTTCTCGCAGACCAATTCCAAAAAATGCAAACTGCTTCCCTGACTGTTGACCGTGACATGACGGTCTGTCAGTGTGAATACCGCAAGGAGGACAAGCAACTATGAACATCTTCGCGGATTTATTTCTGACATTCGCAAAAATTGGACTCTTCACATTCGGTGGCGGTTATGCCATGATTGCCATGATTGAAAACCACTGTGTAGAAATCAAGAAGTGGATTACCCATGATGAAATGATGAACATCACGGTAATTGCAGAATCCACGCCGGGGCCTATTGCCATCAACTGCGCCACCTTTACCGGATATAAAAAAGCCGGATTTACCGGCGCATTGGTCGCTACATTGGGAATGATCATCCCTTCTTTCATAGTAATTTATTTGATTTCCATGTTTTTGGACAATTTTCTTTAATTGACAATCATCGCCAACGCCTTCAAAGGCATCAAAATAGCCGTTGGTATCTTGATTCTGGATGCAGCATTTACGATGATCAAAAAAATGCATAAGAAAAAGCTCCCAAGAGCTATTATGGTCTGCTCCTGTATCGTCATGCTCTGCATCAACATTTTTGTATGGAATTTCTCTTCCATCAGTCTGATGCTGGTTGCTGCGGCTGTGAGCCTGACCATCTTTATTCTGAATGGTGCCCCTGAGCAGAAAGGCGGTGCGAAAAAATGATCTATGTCGATTTGTTTCTTGGCTTTTTAAAAGTGGGATGTTTTGCATTTGGAGGGGCCTATGGTGCCATCCCGCTCATTCGTGATGTGGTGATGTCTTACGGTTGGCTGAACGATGAAATGCTGACGTACATGATTGCCGTCAGCGAAAGCACACCCGGCCCTATCATGGTAAACCTTGCCACATATATCGGCAGCAGTCAGGCCGGCATCCTCGGCGCAGCCATCGCAACGCTGGCAGTTGTCTTACCATCATTTCTGATTATCCTTTTGGTTACCGCATTGCTCAAAACAGCGCTGAAAAACAAATATATTCAGGCAATTTTGCGTGGCCTGAAACCGTGCGTGATCGGCATCGTTCTTGCAACTGGCATTTATATGGTTTTCAACAACTGCTTTGGCAGAATTTCTAATGTAACGATTCATTTCAATGCTATCATAATCACTGTGCTCTTGTTCGCTTCCATGGTTGGATACAAACACTTCAAAAAGAAGAAATTATCTCCCATCAGTCTTATCATTCTTTCTGCTGTTCTGGGCATTATCGTATTTTAAATACCAAAAAGGCAGGGGTATACTTACCCCTGCCTTCTCTTTATCCCGCGGCCTCCAGCATATTCTCTATAAAAATCCCGTACCCTCTTGTTGGATCGTTAACCAGCACATGCGTCACCGCGCCCACCAGCTTCCCATCTTGAATAATCGGACTGCCGCTCATGCCCTGCACGATGCCGCCGGTGGCATCCAACAGGTCGGGGTCGGTGACTTCGATCAGCATATCCCGCCGGTTGTCCTTATCCTGAAAGACCTTGACGATGCGGATGTCATACCGCTCGGTGGTAATGCCGTCCACGTTGGACAGAATATAAGCCGTGCCGGTTTTCACCTCATCCGCTTCCGCCAAAGGCAGCGCCGCCTGATTTGCATACAATCCGGCATTGTCCAATTTTCCAAAGATACCGGCGTCGGTGTTCTTTACCAAAATGCCCTGATCTTCTTTCAAATTGAACTGTCCGGTCAGCTGCCCGGGCGTACCGGACTTGCCGGGAATCACATCGGTGACGATGCTTTCCATCACGCTGCCGCTGTCCAGCAGCACCAGATCACCGGTGTCCGTGTCGCAAATGCCGTGGCCCAGCGCGCCGAAGGCTCCCGTTTCGGGGTCCACAAAGGTGATGGTGCCGATGCCGGCAATGCTGTCCCGGATCCACGCCCCGATGCGGTAATACCCTAGTGCCTCGTCATATACTGCGCGCACGCGCATTTCCCGGGTGCTGTCGTCCCGCAGAACGGTCAGCGTCATGGTGGCGTTGTCCGCTTCTTTCAGCGCGGCGCTCAAGGCCTCGTTGCCGGTGATCTCTTTGCCGTTCAACGCAAGGATGATGTCACCCTCCTGCAGGCCGGCTCGCTGGGCGGGGGAGTAGCCGCAGCAATCCAACTCGGCAAACCCTACCAGCATCGTGCCTTGTGAGTATAACTTGATGCCGGTGGTGCGCCCCAGCGGAATCAGCCGCCGGCCGGTGTCAATTTGACATAGGTCGGCCACCGCCTGCTGCTGGGCTGTGATTTCCGTTGCCGCTCCGTTGGCAGGCAGTGCCGGCTGCTGCACCGGAAACACCACCAGCAAAAAGGCCGCCGCCGCGCAAAGGGTACACAGTACGCGGCTTGTTTGTTTTATGGTCGAAAATTGAAAAAATCGCTTCATTCGCGCCTCCTTTCCTTCTGCATTATTGTTTGTGAAAGCGGGCAGAAGATGAAACGATGTTTTTCCCATTCCCGGCAATTTTCCCGCGCAAGGGAAAAAGTTTTACAAATTGCTTTCTTTTCTCAAAAAAATCAGTATAATAAAATCAGATGGGGAGCCGTCGCAAAACGGCCCCCCTATACAAACGACAGGGTGCGCATCGCCGGGCGGCGACAATTGCTCTGCCGATGTCACCATCCTATGCCGCAGGCGGCTTGTTCGGTGCAGTAGGGCAGGGGAGTGCATTGCCCCGTTGTTTGCAAGAAATCAATTTTTTGTTATATTATGGACCGGGAGGAACGGATTTATGGCAAAGTTGTCCCCTTCGATTTTATCTGCTGATTTTGCAAACCTGCAGCGCGATGTGCAGCGCATCTTGGATGCCGGTGCTGACTGGGTGCATGTGGACGTCATGGATGGCCATTTTGTGCCCAACATTTCCATCGGTGTCCCTGTGGTCAAGGCACTGCGCCAGTGCTGTGACGGATTTTTGGATGTACATCTGATGATCTCGCAGCCCGAAAAGTACATTGACGCATTCATCAAGGCCGGCGCCGATCTGGTGAACGTACACGTGGAGGCCGAGGGTGATATGGCCGAAATGCTGAAAAAGATCCGCGCAGCAGGCAAGATGAGCGCGCTGACCATCAAGCCCGGCACCCCCGCCGAGGCGGTGTTCCCTTATCTGGACCTGTGTGATATGATCTTGGTCATGAGCGTAGAGCCCGGCTTTGGCGGCCAGAAGTTTATGCCGAACTGCCTGCCCAAGATCCGTGCCATCAAGGCAGAACTGGCTGCCCGCGGCCTGACCTGCGAGATCGAGGTTGACGGCGGCGTCAATCTGGAGAACGCTCCCGAACTGATCGAAGCCGGCGCAACCGTACTGGTAGCGGGTTCTTCCGTCTACGGAGCCGAAGATCTGGAAAAGCGCGTGGCCGACTTCAAGGCGCTGTAAGCCGTTCGCGAACAAAATGTAGCATTTGTAGGCGCTTCGTATACAGTTTAACTGTATATGAAGCGCTTTTTTTGACTAAAATTTGTAAAAAACGCTGATGCGTTGTGCAAAATGCACAGAAAAATGGAAGAATTTTGTACGGATACGATAGCCAAATCCCGAAATGCTTCATTTACAAACTCGAAACAATTTGCTATAATTTGAACATAAACTATTTTGTAAAGGAGCGTAGATTTATGAAACGCACGAACAAAACCCGTATGCTGCTGGCATTTGTGCTGGTAGTTGCAGTTGTGGCATCCATTGCTGTTGTTGCATCTGCAGAAGATGGTTCCGGTGCAAATCCCTTCATCGGCACTTTCTGGTCCCTGCTTCCCCCCGTTGTGGCTATCGGCCTGGCTCTGATCACCAAGGAAGTGTACAGCTCCCTGTTCATCGGTATTCTGGCCGGTGGTCTGATGTACACCAGCTTCAACTTTGAGGCCA
>JAFYMZ010000105.1 GCA_017548175.1 Clostridia bacterium
GCGAATTTTTCCGCAGAGCTTTTCGAGAACCGCAGGCTTTGTTAGGGCCGCGGCAACGCCTAAAAGCGCGGCGCACTGAGCGTTATGACCGCAGGAGTGAACTGCGCCGGTTTTCTTATCGCATTCGGGGTGTTCCCGGTTGATCAGCTGATTTTCCGTCCGTCTGGCATACACGTCCAGCTGCGGGTCAAAAAAATCGGTAATGGGGATCCGTCTGTTCATAAGTTATCTCCTGTAATCAGTTCCGTTGATCCTATTATAATGGATATTCCGCAAAATGGCAACGCCGGACAGCGCGCATTCTGAAAAGCAATAAAATTGTAAACATCTTTTTTTCTGCAAAAAAGCATTTGTTTCTGTAAAAAATTGTGATATAATATAGAGTATGATATAAGTTCTAATATAGGAGGTCTGATGGCGATGAGCAAACCGGTTTCAACTGTGGCGATCCTCACAGACTCTAACTGTGATCTGCCGCAGGAATATTTTGACCGTTATCCGCTGTTCAAGCTGCCTTTGATCATTAATGATGCCACGCGCTCTTATCGGGATGAGATCGATATTACGGTAGAAGAAGTACAGGCCCGACAGAAGGATGAAAACTTCAAGACCAGCCTGCCCCGTATGGAAGACATCGAGCACACCTTGGCCAAAATCAAGGATGCAGGATATCAGCAGGTCATCGTGCTGATTTTGTCCGATGCCCTTTCCAGCGCTTCCAACCTGCTGCGCCTTACCGCGCAGGGGTATGAAGGCTTGGACATTCGCGTATTCAATTCCAAAAGCGGCAGTGTGGGCGTGGGTGATATTGCCCTGCGTGCTGCGATGTACGCTGCTGACGGGATGCCTTTCGCGCAGCTTTTGGATGTTGTTCCCCAGCTGGTCGACGGAAGCAAGGTCTTTTTTGCCATCAATACTATGGAATACCTGCAGCGCGGCGGCCGCATCGGCCGTGCTACCGCTGTGATGGGCGGTCTGCTGGACATCAAGCCCATTCTGACCTTTGACCACGACGGCGTCATTGCCACGGCTGCCAAGATCCGCGGCCGCAAGGCGATCCAGTCCAATCTGGTCAAGCTGGTCACCGAATATGCTGCCCAGCGCCCCGGTTGCCCCTATGACCTGCTGGTGTGCGACGGCGGTGCGCCGGAAGAAGGCGATGCGCTGGAAGCTGCCCTGAAAGAATTGCTGCCCGACATCCGTCAGGTGGTACGCGGCAGATTGTCCGCAACGCTGACAGTGCATCTGGGACCCTATCTGCTGGGCGCAGGCATCCAGTTCCTGCCGGAAGTGCAGTAATTTCCCCGGATTTTACAAGAACAGGATATGAATTTCCCGGCTCTGCCCTGCAGGGTCGGGATTCTCTTTTGTCATTTGTGCAAAATGGACGGAAGAAAAAATCATTTTTTCTATGAATGTGGTAATCTGCAGTAAACCTGCACAAAATTAGAAAACAAGACGTTTTTTTGCAAAAAACACTTTATTTTCTGTGGCATTTGTAGTAAAATCTATACGTTAGAAATACCATTCACACAATACAATATACGGAGGATACTGGTTATGAAAAAGTTATATCAGGGCAAGACCAAGGATGTTTACGAGCTGGAAAACGGCAACGTTCTGCTGAAGTTCAAGGATGATTGCACCGGCAAAGACGGCGTGTTTGATCCCGGCGAGAATACCGTTGGCCTGACCATCGAAGGTATCGGCCGTGCCAACCTGGAAACCTCCATCTATTATTTCGAACTGCTGAAAGAGCAGGGCGTCAAGACCCACTATGTCTCCGCAAACCTGGATGATGCTACCATGGAAGTTCTGCCTGCAACCGTCTTCGGTAAGGGTCTGGAAGTTATCTGCCGCCTGAAGGCAACCGGCAGTTTCATCCGTCGCTATGGCGCTTACATCGCCGACGGCACTCCTCTGGTTGGCGGCTATGTCGAGGCTACTCTGAAGGATGACGCCAAGGGCGATCCTCTGGTCACCTCCGAAGGTCTGGCTGCTTTGGGCATCATGAGTCAGGAAATGTTCAACGACATGAAGGCACAGACCCTGAAGATCACCCAGGTCGTTGCTGATGATCTGGCCAAGAAGGGTCTGGATCTGTACGACATCAAGTTTGAGTTCGGCTACAACAAGGACGAAGTCATCCTGATCGACGAAATTGCCAGCGGCAATATGCGCGTCTACAAGGACGGCGTCATCGTTGATCCCATGGAGCTGACCAAGCTGATCCTGGCCAAATAAGAAACCTGATTGAACACAAAAGCCCGTCGGAGCATTCCGCCCCGGCGGGCTTTTCAAATCATTACACGGAGAATCTTATGAGCAAAGAGAAACTGAAAAAATTAGAGCGCATCACTTTTTATGTGATGCTGGCACTGCTGCTGCTCACCATTGCCGCACTGCTCCTGCATTTGAAAGAAGTCATCGGCATTGGCCTCAGCGGATTTTTTGCCTTGGCCGCTTTGATTTGCAGCGCCGTTCACCGCGCCTGCGTCAACCGCATTACCGGCAAAACGGTCTTTGGTAAAAAACTGGGCGAAAAAAAGAAGAAAAAGTCCAAATAACTGCATCCCTTGCGGCACACACCGCAAGGGATTTTTTTACTGCCAAGGCCGCCCTTGCACAACGGAGCACTCCGTGATACAATAAGTGCAATCTACCGAAATGAGGTGAGACGATGCAACAGGAATGTCTCGTTTGCGGAGCACCGCTGGAATATCTGAATCACAGTGAGCCTATGGAATGTGTGTTTTGTCACAAGACGGTGCAAAGTACGGCACGCTGCATCCATGGTCATTTTGTTTGCGATGAATGTCATACCCAAGGGATCGATCGGATCATCGCCCTTTGTCTGCGCGAAACCTCGAAAAATCCGCTTGAAATTTTCGACAAGCTGATCGCCTTGCCAGCCTGCCATATGCACGGGCCGGAGCATCATATTATTGTGGGTGCAAGCCTGTTGACCGCCTATCACAATGCCGGCGGCGCATTAGACCTTCCCAACGCGCTGGATGTGATGCAGGAGCGTGGCCGACAGGTTCCCGGCGGCATTTGCGGCTTTTGGGGCACCTGTGGCGCTGCCGTCAGCAGCGGTATTTTTGTCTCCATCGTCACCGGTGCTACCCCGCTGACGGAAGAAAGCTGGGGTCTGTGCAACGAGATGACTTCTCGCACACTGGCTGCCGTCAGCAAGATCGGCGGGCCGCGCTGCTGCAAGCGCAACGGCCGTATTGCCATCCTGCAAGGCATTGCCTTTGCCAAGGAAAAACTGGGCGTGGCAATGGAGTCCTCCCCCGTTATTTGCCGGCACACCGGGCAGAACAATCAATGCTTGGGCAGCAAATGCCCGTTTTATCCTAACGACAAGGAGTAACCCTATGAGTCAGTCCATTACCCCCGAACTGTGGGATCTGTATGATGCAGACCGCCGTCTGACCGGCGAAAGCCACATCCGTGGCCAGCAGATCCCGGACGGGCGCTATCATATTGCCGTAC
>JAFYMZ010000106.1 GCA_017548175.1 Clostridia bacterium
CTCAACGGCGCGCTGCTGGAAACCGCCAACCTGACCGCCCAGCAACTGTACTATACCCACGCCCAGACCTTGGTGGTGTCCCGGGCGTTGGCAGAGGAGGGTCTGCAGCCGCTGCTGCAAGCGCTGGAACGGCAAAACAGTTTCCGCCTGTCCCTGCGGCTGGTGGTGGCGCAGGATACCGCCGCAGACCTGATCTCGATGAAAGACCCGCAGAACAACGCCGCCAGTTTCCAGCTGCGGAGTATGGCAGACACCAGTTGGCATAATGCTACATCCCCCGACACGCCGCTGTACCGCTTTTTGGCAGACGTGGAAGAAGCCGGCGTGCAGGGCATCCTTCCCTTGGCCGGGCTGCGGCAGGAAGGGGAGACCCGGAATGCCGAGATCCTGGGCACGGCACTGTTTCGGGGAGATACCTTTGCAGGCAGTTTGGATGACCGTGAGAGTCAGGCGCTGCTTTGGATGCGGGAAAGCGCCAACGGCGGCCTGCTGGAGTCAGAAAATCTGGCGTTGACGGTGGTGGGCTGCCGCAGCAAGATCCGGTGCGACCCTCAGGGCGCGCACATTCGGCTGACGCTGGAATTGCAGATGCTGGAAGGCAGCGGTGACGCGGTGGCGCAGCGCGCCGAAGAACTGGCAGAGCAGCGGTGCCGTCAGGTGCTGGAACGGCTGCAGACGCTGAACTGTGATGCCATCGGCTTGGGGCGGCGGCTGATGCAGCGATGGCCGGAAGAAGCTGCCGCCGTGACGGACGCGTGGGACACGCGCTTTCCTGACTATCCGGTAACCGTCACCGTAGAGGCCAAATTGCGGGATCAGGGGCGCGTAAAGGGGGCGGAAAAATGAAAGGAATGACCAACCGGCAACAGGGATTCTTTCTGTTTCTGGTGGTGCTGGCCGGCGCAGTGGGCACCGGCGGTTTGCCCCACGGTCGGGACGACTGGATGGCCTATCTGCTGCTGGCGGTGGCGGCAGTGCCCTTGGCGCTCTTTTACCGCCGGTTTTCCGGGCATCCGCCGCTGGTGCAGCTGCGGAACCTTTGCGGAAAGCGCTTGGGTACGGTGCTGGCACTGGGATACAGTTTGCTTGGGTTGCTGCTGGCTTCGGCAAGTTTCAGCGTTTACACCGATTTTGTGGTATTTACCGGCTTGGAATACAGCAAACCGTGGTTAAATGGCCTGATGTTGTCGGTGGCGGCGGTGAGTTTGCTGCGCACGGACCTGCCGGGCTTGGGCAGATTGAGCCGGCTGGTGTTTTCTACGGTGCTGGTGCTGCTGATGGGCGAGATCGGCATTATTTTGGTGAAAGCACGGCCGGAAAACCTGCTTCCACTGCTGGAAGACGGGGGCGCGAGGTTGCCTTCGATCGTATATGCCGGGCTGGCTTTGGTAGCACCGCCCCTGTTTTTTACTGCGTTTTTGGGGGAGAGCAGCGAAAAATCGATCACAAAATCGGCAGATCCGGTTACAAAAACGACGAATCTGATCACAAAAAATCGCAGACCCGGGGTGCGTTGGTATCAAAACGGGCTGGTTGTGGGCAGTTTCTGTGCCATCTTTTTGGTGACGCTGGACAGTGTGGCCACGGCAATGACGCTGGGTGACCACCTGATGCGGCAGATGACCTATCCGGCCTATACCGCCATGAGCGTGGTGGAACTGGGAAAGTCCTTTCATCACATCGAACTGCTGGTAAGCGGCTGGCTGATTTTGACGCTGCCGTTTCGGGTGTGTATGTACCTGTCTTTTGCAAAGCGCACCTTGACGGCATTGTGGCCCAAGTGGGAGCGGTGGTATCCGCTGCTGCTGGTGGCGGTCTGCTGCGGCCTGTATCTGATGACCCCGGCAGAGGACGCGTGGCAGCGGTTGGAAGCCGCACGCCTGTGGATCATTTTGGCCACGGTGGGGCTGCCCTTGCTGCTGGCATTGCGGCAGCGAAAAAACGCGCCACGAAAAGCATAAAAAAGAACCCTGCGGGGTTCTTTTTTTATAAAAGCCTCTTGCATTTTACAGGATTCTCTGCTATATTAAGAATAAGAATTAGTCTTATTTTTGATATAGGAGGAAAAACGATGAAAAATACCATTGTGACCTATGAAACCTTTCACGGCAGCGCAAAGCGCGTGGCAGAGACCATTGCCGCAAAGCTGAACTGTAAGTATATCAATATCGATACGCCCTTTGAGGCAGAGGATCTGCGCGAGATCCAAAACCTGATCCTGGTGTTCAATTTCCGCGGTCCCTATACGGCGCAGCTGACCAAACTGTATCTGGGCAGAGTGAAAGAGCAGCTGAAGACCAAGAATGTGATCTTGGTGGGTGAGGGTCTGTTCTCGGAAAAGGAATTTCCCGTGGTGGCACAGGAGATCTATGACAACCATCCCTCCAAGAGTTTCCATACCTTTTTTGTAAAGGGACAGCTGCGCGTGGCAACGCTGTTCCCCGAGGAACGGGCGCTGCTGGACAGGTTCTCGCAGCTCACCGGCATGGAGATCAAGGATATGGGCGAGCTGGATCTGCAGCGTGCCGCAGAGGTAGCGGCGGAGATCGAAGTGCTGCTGCAGCAGGAAGCCTTGCAGGCACCGGAGGAGGAAGCCACCAAGGCAGAAAGCAAGACCAAATGGATCTGCCCCTTGTGCAAGTATGAGCATTTTGGGGACGCGCCGCCGGAGAAATGCCCCCTGTGCGGTCTGCCCGGCAGTAAGTTTATCAAAGGATAAGGAACGCACCTATAACAAAAGCGCCGTCCGGATGGGCGGATGTCCGTAAAACAGTGAATCCTCCCTGCGAATTTTTTCGCAGGGAGGATTCTTTTGCTACTGGTGCGGTATGAAACCGTACATTACGCACTACATCCAAACGGTGTATAGAAGTGCGCCCTTATATCTATTCGACATATTGGAATTTATCAAATTCATTTTCTACATAAACAATGTAAAATTGTTCCGTCTTCTGGTTTGTATATGTTTCCTTTTTCGCAAAGGATTACATTCAA
>JAFYMZ010000107.1 GCA_017548175.1 Clostridia bacterium
CGGCTGTTTGATGCCGGGATGGCCGCACCGGAGGACCCCGAGGACACCTGCGCGTAACATTGACCGGAAAAGCAAAAAGCTCTGCCCCGAGGGGCAGAGCTTTTTGTGAAACCAGCGTACTGGCAAAACACTGTTTCGTTTAATGATTATTTATTTTGCAACCTTCTTCTTGCCAAAGATGGTGATGGCGCCTTCGATAGCCAGAACGATTGCCAGGATGATCAGCAGGATGCCCAGGATTGCCTGGACCCAGGGACCCCAGTCAGCACCGCCAGCAGCAATTGCGGCAAACTGAGCCTTGGTGTTGATACCCAGAGAGAAGATGGTAACCAGCAGCATGAAGAACATGGGGATCCAGCACATGAAGCTCTTCTTGCCGATGTTAGCCAGCCAAGCGGCCAGAGCCAGCAGAGCCAGAGCAGCCAGCAGCTGGTTGGCAGAGCCGAACAGAGCCCAGATCTTGGCATAACCGTTCATACCCAGCATGATGCCCAGGAAAACGGTGATCAGGGTTGCGACCAGAGGATTGGTCAGGATCTTCTTGAAGCCGGTGACATTCTGAGGAGTCTCACCCTTGGAGCCGTCCAGCCAGAATTCCTGGAACATGAAGCGACCCATACGGGTTGCGGTGTCCAGAGAGGTCAGGCAGAAGGTGGAGTAGGTCAGAACCAGCAGAGTGTACAGAACGCCGTACACGGTGCCACGGCTGGGATCGATCATAGAAGCGATACCGCCGCCGAAGATAGCGGTTGCACCGGAGAAAGCCTTGTCGGTGCCGGCGAAGCTGTAAGCATGAGCAACGGCGATCAGAGTCATGATAGCCAGAGCACACTCGATCAGCATGCCGCCGTAAGCGATGGGCTTAGCATCCTTTTCCTTATCCAGCTGCTTGGAGGTGGTACCGGAGCCAACCAGAGAGTGGAAGCCGGAGATGGCACCGCAAGCGATGGTGGTGAACAGGACGGGGAATACGGGGGTGGCGTTGCCTTCCTTGTTCAGCAGGGGCAGAGTTTCCATAGAGGGGTTGCCCATGAAGACTGCAATCGCGGCCAGAGCCAGCATTGCGTACAGCAGGAAGGAGGACAGGTAGTCACGGGGCTGCAGCAGGATCCACACGGGAGCAACAGAAGCCACGATGATGTACAGACCTACGATCCACATCCAAACATTGGTGGTCAGCTGGATGGGATAGAAGTTCAGACCGATAGCAATACATGCAGCGATGCCGATGACGCCGACAACGGAAGCGATCTTCATGCTGACGCCCTTGCGGTAGACAGCAAAGCCGAAGACGATTGCCATTGCGATGAACATCAGAGACACCATTGCGACCTGAGCGTTGGCAACACCGCCAGCGGTCAGTTCGCCAGCATCATCAAAGGTGACACCGAAGGTACCGGCAACGATGGATGCGAATGCAGCCACGACCAGGATCAGGGTCAGGTAAGCGAAGATGATGAACAGGCGCTTTGCACGCATGGACATGTTTGCGGAGATGATCTCACCGATGGACTTACCGCCATGACGGACGGATGCAAACAGAGAACCGAAGTCATGAGGACCACCGAAGAAGATACCACCGATCAGGATCCACAGCACGCAAGCCAGCCAGCCGAAGCCAGCGCCGGCAGCGGAGATGGGACCGGTGATGGGACCTGCGCCTGCGATGGAGGAGAAGTGATGACCCATCAGAACAGGAGCGGGTGCGGGGACATAGTCAACGTCGTCACGCAGAGCGTGTGCGGGGGTGGGTTCGGTGCTTTCGCCGACGCCCCACTGCTTGCACAGCCAGCGACCGTAGAAGACATAGCCGCAGATCAGAACTGCGACGCCAATGAGCAGAAGTGTAATACCAGTCATTGTTTTTGCTCTCCCTTCAATTTTTCTTTCCGGAGCCGAGATTTTGCTCCAGAATCTTTTTTACTCCCTTACCGGCTGGATTGGAAAGGAAGTTGTTTGTGGAACTTTCCATTGCTGCTATGTGATACTCCATCCAGCCGTGGAGTGCCAGCCGAAAATATTTTTGGAAGCGGGTCTTTTTGATCAGTTGCTTCGCTTCCTCATCGATGGTGTCTGCCAGGATCACCAGCGAAATAAAGGAGGACATATGCTCCTTATGGGGTTTGACCCGCGCCATACCCAGGCGCTTGGTCAGTTCGATCTGCTGCCGCAGGGTTTCTGCATCCAGATGATCGGTAATATAGAAATAGGTGTAATCGTAATTTTCATAGGCGCTCAGCACGTGCTTTTTGCTGATGAGGTAATTCTCATCCCGCAGGAAGAAGGTGGCCGTGGCGGGGAAATATGCGCCGTCTACCGTTACATCCCGATCGATGTCATATTTGTGGGAATAGGCATTCAGCAGCTTATTCAATCGTTCTTGCATGAGGGTGTGGTCCATAAAACGCTCCTTTCGCAGCCGCCGCGGTCGGCGCCGGCATACGCTGTCATTATGATAGTTCGCACATCATAACATTCGTATTATACAACTGTTTTTTCCATTTGTTAAGAGGGAATCTCAAATTTTTTGCATAATTTTTCACGTTTTTTTATATTTTTTCGGTGCAAATGGTGAAAACACACTGGATTTTACAGATGCGCGCCCAGTTTGACCCGCATAAACGCCGGTTCACGCGTTGGCGCGCGGCTTTACAAGTCGGGGAATTTGTGGCATACTGAAGGCAAGAATCATGCCGAGGGGGCGTTGTTATGCGAAAGATCCACCGCTGTGCCGCAGGGGTTTGCCTGCTGGCGCTGCTGATTTCCTGTCTCTCTCTAATGGGGTGTGAGCCCAAAGCCGGGCCGCCTCCCTATCAGACCTATGAGGTCACTTATGCCGGTGTCAAGGGTTACGGCAATGTAGACGCCGACTCCAAGGACACCTTTACCTATCGGTTTTACGACGGCGACACCGAGTATCTGTTTGCCATGGACAATGCCGTCACCGATCCGGTGACGGGCGAGCCCTATGCCCTGCAGAACAAGCTGCAGCGGGGCGCCCGCTATGGTATTACGGTGAAGGACGGCGTGGTCATCGACCTGCAGGTGCTCCAGCCGGAGCGCGATCAGCCTCTGACCGGGCCGGTGGCTGCCACCGCCGGGCTGAAGACGGTGAAGAACCTGCTGGCCACCGCCATGCTGCCGGTGGGCCGCACCTTATATATATATGGGGGCGGCTGGAACTGGCAGGACAACGGCGCTTCGCCCGAGGCGCGCAGCATTGGCGTGGCAAGCACATGGGTGGACTTCTTTGACGCGCAGACCATGCACTTCAGTTACCGCACCGGTGACCGGAGCACCAGTTATTATCCCTACGGCAAGTGGAACGAATATTACTACGCCGGTCTGGATTGCTCGGGCTATGTGGGCTGGCTGCTGTACAACGTGATGCAGACCGGAAGCGGGCAGGCAGGCTATGTGATGGGTGCCAACAAGATGGCAAAGACCTTTGGCGAATACGGCTGGGGCACGTTCTCCCGGGAGGAGATCCGCTGGGGCGACGGGCAGC
>JAFYMZ010000108.1 GCA_017548175.1 Clostridia bacterium
CATGGCCCGTTACATCGCCAAGAACATCGTTGCCGCCGGTCTGGCTGACCGCTGCGAGCTGCAGCTGGCTTATGCCATCGGCGTTGCCCAGCCCGTCTCCGTTCTGGTCGACAGCTTCGGCACCGGCAAGTTCGACGATGAAAAGCTGGCCAAGGCCGTCATCGAGCTGTTCGATATGCGTCCTGCCGCCATGATCGAGAACCTGGGCCTGCGCGCCCCCATCTACCAGCAGACCGCTGCTTACGGCCATATGGGCCGCCCCGATCTGGACCTGCCCTGGGAGCGTCTGGACAAGGTGGATGCACTGAAGGAAATTCTCTGCTGATAATACGCAACAAAAGGGCAGCGGCGCACGCTCTGCCCTTTTGCCATAGATTTTTTGCAATACAGTGAATATTAGGAGGTTTTTGCACTATGAAGATCATCGACCTGCATTGTGATACACTGATGGAGTGCTATCTCAGCGGCCGCAAGCTGCGCGAGAGCATCGGCCACATCGACCTGATGAAGATGAAGGAAGGCGGCGCTCTGGCTCAGATGTTCGCCATCTTTATCCCCACCAATGATTCCGCCAAGCGCCACGGCGCTACCCAGGCTCCCTACGACTACTTCAACTCCGTCGTGGACCTGTACAACAAGGAAATGGCTGCCAATGCCGACCTGATCGCCCCCGCCCACTGTGTGGCCGACATTCTGGCCAACAAGGCTGCCGGCAAGATGAGCGGCGTGCTGACCGTGGAAGACGGTGTTGCGCTGGACGGCAAGATCGAGCGCATCGACGAGTTCTATCAGAAGGGCGTCCGTATGATCGGCCTGACCTGGAACTACGAGAACTGCATCGGCTACCCCTGCAAGGATGACCCCAAGGAGCATATGCTGGGCCTGAAGCCCTTCGGCATCGAGGCAATCAAGCGTATGAACGAGCTGGGCATTATGATCGACACCTCTCACCTGTCCGAAGGCGGCTTCTGGGATGTCATCAAGCACAGCAGCAAGCCCTTTATGGCTTCTCACTCCTGTGCCCGCGCGCTGCGCGACCATCGCCGCAACCTGACCGACGAGCAGCTGCGTGCACTGGCTGAAAAGGGTGGCATCTGCGGTGTCAACTTCTACAGCGCATTCCTGCACACCGACGGCGACCTGACCCGTGTGGACGACATCGTCCGTCATATGGTCTACATCGCCAACAAGGCCGGTATCGAGACCGTTGCCATGGGTTCTGACTTCGATGGCATCGACAATCCTCAGGAACTGAAGAACTATGCCGGTATGCCCCTGCTGGTGGACGCACTGGGCAAGCACTTCTCCGACGACCAGATCGACAAGATCTGCAGCGGCAACGCCCTGCGCATCATGCAGGATTGCATCGGCTAATCTCCCAACAACATAAAAGACCGGAGGCTTCCGCCTCCGGTCTTTTTTCACTTCATCAGGGATTATAGGGCTCGCCGTAAATATAATGCTTCAGCGCCTCGTGGCACTTTTCCAGATCGGGCATGATGATGGACATCTTGCGGATGGTCTGATACTCATAGGCACCCTTGCAGGGCACCGAATTGCTGTTAATGGTATCAACGCCCATCATCAGCACCTTGGTGGCATAGTTGATCATCTGGCTGTCACTCAGATCGGTAGACACCATGGGCAGCACCTTGCTCAGCATGCCGGGAATATCCGAAATAGGCATATCCTTATAAGCCTGGAACAGGGCGTTCATCACGGTACGCTGCCGATTGGTGCGGCCAAAGTCTGAATCAATACGACGGATTCTGGAATATTCCAGCGCCCAGCGGCCGTTCAGCAGATTTTCACCCACCTGCGTCGTCGCGCCGTAGCCGTTCAGATACGCCACTTCTTTCTCTGTCAGGCTGATCTTCACGCCACCCAGCGCATCGATCAACTGCTCAAAATGAGTAAAGTCAATGATAACCACGCCGTCTACCGTGATGCCGAAGTTCAGTTCCAACACCTGTTTCAGCAGCTTGGTTCCGCCAAAGGCATAGGCCGTATTGATGCGATTATCTTTGTATCCGGGGATCCGCACATACGTGTCACGCTGGAAAGAAGTCAGCGACAACGCGCCGGTCTTTTCCGAAATGGTCGCCAGCATAATGACGTCCGAACGACCACGAGTGCCATCGCTCCACACATCGGTGCCCAACAGCAGGATCTTGATCACATCATCGCTTTCAATTTTAGGAATGGTAGGCCAATCCACGGCATCGGGGTCCGTGACCGTACCGCTGTTGCCCGTACCGCTGTTGCCCGTACCACCGTCGCCCGTACCACCGTTGGTGCTTCCGCCATCCGGGTCGATCTCGTTGAACTTATCTTGTTCATCCGGGTCTACGTATTCAATTTTATCTTCATCGATTCGGTTGATCGATCCCAGCGTCTGTTCATACACGAACCAGCCACCGGCCACCAACACAACCAAAACAAGCGCCAAAATAATCAGCAGTTTATCCCGCTTACGACCGTTCTGCTTCGTCCGCTGCGGCTTTTCTTCGCAGTGCCGGCCCTTTTCCTTTTTTTCCATCTCGTCCCTCACACTTCCGTTTCTTGCGAAACGCAGATGATACTTCTATCTTACCGCATATAGTGTACATCATCCCTCCTGCAAAGTCAATTACAAGGGTGTAAATAAACTTTAACAAAAGTTTCCGCTTGCAGCGGTAAAAAAGCGTCAAATATTTTTCTTTTTTTAGTTTTCCCCTTGTTTAATACCGCAATTCCCGTTATGATAAAATCAGAATATTCTGAAAGGGGCGTCCCTATGTCTGACACGCGCCGCGCCGACTATGGTCTGGCTCAACTTTTACAATTTGAACACGTGGCTTGGTTCGAAGACGGCAAAGTTCGTATTCTGGATCGCCGGGTCTACCCCACTGAGATTCGTTATGAAGTGTGCACCAGCCACACCCAAGTGGCGCAGGCCATTGCCGATATGGTGACCCAAAGCGCCGGGCCTTATTACGCCGCCGCCCACGGTATGACCCTTGCCGCGTGGGAGTGCCGTAACAGCGCCGACCCGCTGGCCTATCTGCGCCGCGCTGCCTATACCCTGTCCCACGCGCGTCCCACTACGGCCGTGCGAATGGAAGCCATCACCGG
>JAFYMZ010000109.1 GCA_017548175.1 Clostridia bacterium
GCACGCTGGTCAACCGCACCTTCTTCAAGTTCCTCACCGGCCAGTGCGTGGATTCGCTGCTGCTGGGCGTGATGCTCTTTATCGCCTTCAGCCTGTTTGGCATTCCCTATGCCAGCGTGGTGGCCGTCACCACCGCCGTCTTTTCCTTCATCCCCTACGTGGGTGCCTTTTTGGCCTGTGCCGTCAGCATTCTGCTCATCCTGATGGTCAACCCGGTGAAGGCGCTGGTGGGTCTCATCGTATTCCTGACGGTGCAGTTCTGCGAGGGCCAGTTCCTCTATCCCCGTGTGGTGGGCAACTCCGTGGGTCTGTCGCCCCTGTGGACGCTGGTGGCCGCATTGGTGGGCGGTGAACTGTTGGGCATTCTCGGTATGATTTTCTTCATCCCCGTGGGCGCGGTCATCTATCATCTGCTGCGCGAGCGGGCAGATGCCGCACTGAAGAAAAAAGCGGCGACCCAACCCGAATAAACACAAAAGCCGGTGCATCTGCACCGGCTTTATTTTTTTATCCGCGATATACCAATCCGTTCTTGCGGTAATAGGCATCCAGCTGCCGTTGGTTGCGGATGACTACCACTTTGTCCCGATGGGTGTCCTGCACCTCGTCAAAGACCGGGTCGTGGGAGGTGCGTCCCTCCCACAGGATCCAACGGACAAACTGCCAATCGAACTTTTCATCGCAGCCCACCGTCATAGAGGGGCGGCTTTTTCCCTTGTAGCGCCGATAGCGCTTCCACGCCCGGAACAGGCTGCTCAACCGTCCGAACCGCAGCAGCAGGATCTCGTCGGCTTCTTCCATCCGTCGGGCGAAATGATGCCGCCGATAGGTGCTGTCGATGACCCAGCCGCTTTCGTTGTGGTCGTCCAAAAACTCCCCCACGATCCGGCTGGTCTCCGCGCGGTCGCGGACCTTCCAACCGGGCAGATGATGCACGGTGTCGATATACAGCACCGGCAGCCCGTATTTTTCACTGAGCGCCTGTGCCAAAGTGGATTTTCCGCAGCCGGCATAGCCGATAATGGCAATTTTCATAGTCTGCTTCCTCCTGTTATACGATAATGGTGGCACTGCTGCCGCCGGATTTGTTCTTGGTGACCACGATCTGCCTGTCGATGCGCTCCTTCAACTCAGCCACGTGCGAGATGATGCCCACCAGCCGATTGCCTTCGGTAAGTACGGCCAGCGTATGATACGCCTTGTTCAGTGCCTCGGAATCCAGCGAGCCAAAGCCCTCGTCCACGAACAGGGTGTCCAACCGGATGCCGGTGGACATCTGCACCTCGTCAGACAGACCCAGTGCCAGCGCCAGCGAGGCGAGGAACGCTTCGCCGCCGGACAGGGTGTTGACGCTGCGCTGCGAAGCGTTGATGTGGTCCACGATGTCCAGTTCCAAGCCGCTTTGCTCGCGCTTGTTGCTGGCGGTCTCCCGACGCTTTAGGTCGTACTGTCCGCCGGACATCTTCCGCAGCCGCAGGTTGGCACGCTCCAAAATCCGCTCAAAATAGGTGGTCTGGATATAGGTCTCCAGCATCACCTTTTCCTTGCCCGTCAGGTTGCCGTTGGCGGTGTCAGCCAACGCCTTCATCCACGTATAGGTCTCCTCCAGCTGGGCCATCTGACTGGCTTTCAGCGCGATGTTCTTCCGTGCGGCATCGTTGGCGGTGATGCGGGCGTGTACCGCCTTTTGCCGGGCGACGATGTCCGCCTTCTGTCCGTGCAGCGCGGCTTTTTCTTCTTCCAACTGTGCGGTGTCGGTCTCCGTGCCGCCCTCCAACTGCGCTTGCAGCTGTTGGATCGCCGCGCGAATGCCGGCCAGCTGCTCCTTGCCGTGGTTCACGGCGGTCTCTGCCGCCGTCAGTGCCTGCTTCATTTGGTTCAGCTGAACCTGCAGCGATTTCATTTCCTGTTGGGCGGCAGCCTTGTCCGCATACCGCAGGTCCGCCTGCGCGGCCTCGATCTGTCGGGTCAGTTCCGCAACGGAAGCACCGTGCGCGGCCGCCTGCGTGTTGCTCTCTGCCAGCACCGCTTCCACGGCGGCAAGGGCGGCTTCCTTTTGGGGGATCAGCAGACCCAGCTCCTCCTTGCGGCGGATGTGCGCCTGTACCGCAGTCAGCGCCTTGGTGACCGCGTGCGTTTCTTCCGTCAGCGCCGCGCGCTGCTCCCACGCCACGGTGGGTGCACGCTCCCAATCCACCTCCGGCAGCCAAGCCGCCGTCTCCCGGCGCAGGGATGCTTCCGCCGTGGTCAGAATGCCGTTTTGCTCGCTGGCAGCGCTGCTTGCCTGTTCCGTGCGCTTTTGCGCGGCGTCAAAGGCGCTCTTTGCCTTCTTCACATCCGCTTCCGTGGGTGCATTTTCAGAAATCACCGCCAGATTGGGGTGATCGGTGGCGCCGCAAACGGGGCAGGGCGCACCGGCGGTCAGGGTGCTGGCGATGAGACCGGCCTGCTCGTCCAGAAAAGCCTTGTTCTTTGCTTCATATTCCCGCAGCAGCAGGGAAGAGGTCGCAGCCGCTTCCAGATAGGCGGCCTGCTTTTGCTGCAGCGCCTCTCTGTGCGCCGCAACGGTGCGGAATCCGGAGATCAGTCCTTCCAATTGCTGTGCCCGGGCTTCCAACTGCTGCTGCCGGGCCAACAACTTCTCCCGCTGGGCCTCTGCGGCAGCCAGAGATTTTTCCTCGTCCTTTAACGCGTGGATTTCGTTGGTCAGACCGCTTCGCTTTTGCGCGGCCCCAGCGGCTGCCGCCTGTACCTCTGCCTGCGCCCGTGCAGCCTTGGCGCACGCGGCCTGTTTTTCGGCAACGGCATCATAGGCCGGCAGCAACAACTCCATTTGCGTGATCTGCTTGCCCAAGGCCTCTTGGGCCGGAAGGGTTTCCCGTGCGGCGTCCAATGCCGCCTGCGCCAGTTCCAATTTTGCTTCCGTAGCCGTCTCGGCCTGCTTCTGCTGTTCCAGAGCCTTTTGTGCGGCGGCATAGGCCTGCGCCTGATTCAGCTGCGCCGTCAGTGCCTCCAACTGCCGTTCTGTTTCAGCCAGTGCGGCATCCAACGCGCCTTCGGCCGCCCGATCCTCCTGCAGCAGCCCGTCAAACAGGTCGGTCACTTCCGCAAAGGGCAGTTCGCCCGCCTTGGCCTTTTGGGCGTCGGCGGCAAGGGGCGACCGATCATCGCAAACCACACCGCTGACGTACTGCGCAATGCTGCGCGCAGCCTGCTCCCGCCGGTCACGAACCTCGGCGGCCTGCTCCTTCAGCCGAAGCTGCAGCGTCACGAACAACCCCGTGTCAAAAATATCGCGGAAGATCTTCTGCCGTTCTTTGGTGTCTGCCTGCAGCAGCCGGCGGAAATCACCCTGCGAGATCATCGACACCTGGGCAAATTGCTCGCGGGTCAGTCCGATGATGTCCCGAACAGCCCGATCCACATCCTTTACCTTGGTGACCACCGCGCCGTCGGGCTGGGTCAACTGGGCATCGGCCGCCTGCTTGGTGGTGCCGGTGCCACGGGCCTTGGCCCGCTCGTATTCCGGGTTTCGTCTGACGGTGTATTGCTTGCCGTTATGGGCAAAGGTCAACTCCACATAGGTGGGGTCTTCCGGTTTGGTATATTTCGAGCGCAGCATACCGGCATCCCGGTTGTCGCCGCTGGCCTCGCCGAAGAGTGCAAAGGTAATGGCGTCGAAAATGGTGGTCTTGCCTGCGCCGGTATCACCGGTGATCAGATACAGGCCGCCAGTGCCCAAGGCTTCAAAATCCAGCGTTTCAACGCCGGCATAGGGACCGAATCCGGCAACGGTCAATTTCAGCGGTCTCATACGCGGCCCTCCTGCACAGATTCGATCAGTTCCAGCATAAAGCGGCGCTGCACGTCGCCCATCGGCTGGTTGTTCTGCAATTGATAAAACTCCTCAAAAAGCTGCAGCGGCGACTTTTGCTGCACGTCAACCGCACCGGAAATCACCTGATTGATTCGGGTGCGCGTGTTGTCATAGGTCAACTTCATCAGGTTGGGATAAATCGTCCGCAGCCGTCCCACGGCCTCCGGCACGTCCTCTTCATCGGTCAGGATGACCTGCAGATAATCGTCGGTGGCGGTGCCGGCGTAAAACGCCCTGTCGGTAAGCTGCGCAAAGGTGCCGCGAATGCTGCGCAGGTCGTGCTTGGGGCACAGGGGTCGCAACTCCAGCGATAATTCACCCTTGTCGCCCAGATTGACCACGGTCACGCTTTTGTGGTGCAGCTCTTCCGAAAAGGAATACTTCAGCGGCGTGCCGCAATAGCGGATCTTGTTGCTGCCAATGTTCTGCGGCCCGTGAATGTGTCCCAAAGCCACATAGTCAAACCCGTCAAAGACGGCGGCGTCCACATTGTCGCTGCCGCCCACGCTCAGTTCTTCCGACTCGCAGGTGGTCGCGCCGGTCACGAACTGATGGGTCAGCAGCACGTTGCGTTGGGTGGGGTCAATGCCCATTGCCTCCACCGCAACGCGGCAGGCATCGGTATACGACTCGATTCCCGCGTCGGGATAATACCGCTTGACGTGGGCAGGCTTCAAAAAGGGCAGCAGCCAAAAACGCACGTCGCCGTGCGCGTCCGTCAGCACCACCTGAGCCACCTGTCCGTTGTAAACGGGGGAGATGTAGACCCCGCGCTGCTCCATCAGGCGGTTGCCAAAGGCCAGCCGCTCGGCACTGTCGTGATTGCCGCTGATGATGAGCACGGGGATCTCCCGTGCAGCCAGCCGGCACAGAAACTCATCAAACAGCGTGACCGCCTCAGCCGAGGGCACGCTCTTGTCGTATACGTCGCCGGCGATCAGCACCGCGTCTGCCTGCGCTTCTTCCACGATGCGCAGCACTTGCTGCAGAATGTACGCCTGCTCGTCCAGCATGGATATTTCGTTGACCCGCTTGCCAATGTGCAGGTCGGATAAATGGATCAGTTTCATGGGACCCCTCCCAACATCGTTTGCTGCTTTTATTATAGCAAACAATCCCCCTCGGGGCAACGGCAAACTGCACCCATCGTCGGGACGGCGGCACAGAATGTTCTTATAGAAAAAACCGATAGGGAAACCGTTTATAGCATATATTGATTGGAAAAACCTTGGCCGTTTGGCTATGATAAAGGTAATGGAACAAACAAAGGAGGCCCTTGCCAATGAAAACCGTCGTCGTCAATGCCGTGGGTGACCGTTGCCCCATCCCCGTGGTGAAAACTCTGAAAGCCATGTCTGCCCTCACCGAACCCAGTGTCATCGAGGTGCTGGTGGATGATGTCATCCCCGTACAGAACCTGACCCGTCTGGCAGAAGGCAAGAACCTGCCCTGCACCAACGAAGCGCTGGCCGACGGCCGCTTTGCCGTGCGTATGGAAGTCGCAGACCCCGCTGCCCTGCAGGCCGGTGGCGAAGTTGCCGCCTGCTGCCCCGATGCCGGTGAGAATATCGTGGTGGCCATCGCCTCCGAGCGGATGGGTCACGGCGATCATGAATTGGGCGCCACCCTGATGAAGGGGTTCGTCTATGCCCTTGCCCAGCAGGAAGTGCTGCCCCGCACCGTGCTGCTGTATAACGGCGGCGCAAAACTGTCGGTAGAGGGCGCCGTCACGGTAGAGGACCTGCGCAGTATGGAAGCCCGGGGTGTGGAGATCCTCACCTGCGGCACCTGCCTGAACTTCTACGGCCTGCAGGATCAGCTGGCCGTGGGCAGCGTTACCAATATGTATACCATCGTGGAACGCCTGATGCAGGCAGACAAAGTCATCAAGCAGTAAGAAAAAGATTGACACCGGGTGCCGCTCCGTGGCAGAATAGCAGGAGAGCACCCGGCGTTTTTTGTCCGGGCATCCCCGAAAGGAGTACCCCCCCTTATGCGTCCCAAGCAGCTTCGCCTGATCGTCACCTTTCATACCACCACGGCGGCCATTATGATGGAAAAGCAGTGCGCCGCTGCCGGCGTGCCCGGCCGGCTGATCCCGGTGCCCCGACTCATCAGCGCCAGCTGCGGTATGGCCTTCAGCGCACCGCCGGAATCGCGGGCGCAGGTGGAGGCGGCTGCCGCAGCGGTGGGCAGCGCCGTAGATTGCATCTACGAACTGGAGATTTAACGACAACGCACCCCGAAGCGAGGCTTCGGGGTGCGTTTTTCTTATTGTGTACTTGTTAGCGGATAAAATGGGTGGCGACGCGCGGTTCTTTCTCCGGCAGGCCGTAGGCCTCCTTGCCCAGCGCGATGCTCTTCATCAGGAAACTCATATTCCGCGCCAGCGTGCGCATGGTCTGCAGACCTTCGCCGTCCTCCTTGGCTTCGCCGGGTGCGCGGCCGTGAATGCTGTTCCAGTACTGGCTGGATGCCACCGGCATACCGGCGATGGTAAAGAACTTGTTCAGCTCGTCAAAGGTGGACGACAGGCCGCCGCGGCGCGCGGCCACGACCGCAGCGCCCACCTTCATGGTCTTGTCAAAGGGCGTGCTGTAAAACAACCGCTGCAAAAAGGCCACCAGCGTGGCGTTGGCCGATGCGTAATAGACAGGGCTGCCCACCACCAAGCCGTCGCAGTCGGCAAACAGTGCGGCGGCTTCGTTGACCGCATCGTCAAAGACGCACTTGCCGGTCTGACCGCAATGACCGCAAGCGGTGCAGCCGCGGATGTCCAGATTGCCCACGTGCAGATAAACCACCTCGATGCCCTCGGCGGCAAAGACCTGCTTCATCTCCTCCAAAGCCACGGCGGTGTTGCCGTTTGCCTTGGGGCTTCCGTTGATCATGAAAACTTTCATAGCAGGTTATTTGGCCTCTGCCAGCATCTTTTCCACGATGGCAGCAGCATCGTAGACCTTCTGGCCGCAGGGATTGGCCTGCAGAATGTTGGCGCAAATGTTGCCGCCGTACAGGGCGTCAAAGGCCTTGGTCACTTCGCCCACCTTGCCGTAGACCGTGTTGCGCAGGGGTCCGCGCTCGGGTACGCCGTTGCTGAAGAAATAACCCACGGCTGCCACGGCACCGGATACGGCGCCGCAAACGTTGCTGCGGTCGCCCATACCGCCGCCAAAGCCTTCCATCAGGCGGCGTGCGGTCTGCATATCCACACCCAGATCTTCCGCAAAGGCGCAAAAGACCGCCTGTGCGCAGTTATAGCCCTGTGCGTGCAGCTCCTGGGCCAGTTTTGCTTTCTCACTCATATCAAAATCCTCCGTATTTGTAAGGGAAGCGGCTTATTCCACTTCCACCAGATCATATTCCCGACTGCCGCAGCCCAGTGCCGCAGCCGCCTCGATGGTCAGTACGCCGTTGCGGCTCTCGATGCGCTCGATCAGATGGGGCTTGCCCGGGTCAGAGCAGGCATAGACCAAATCGATGCAAGCCTGATCGATGGCCACCGGGTCGGTGCTGACCAGAATGCCGATGTCCGCGATGCAGGGGTCCTCTGCCTTGGCGCAGCAGTCACAGTCCACGCTCATGTTCTTCATCACGTTGACGTACAGCAGGTTGCCATTGAAATAGTCCACGATGTTGGCGGCGGCATCCGCCATAGACTCCAGAAAACTGTCGTGATCGGCAGTCCAGATCTTTTCCGGCTCGCCTGCGCCGTGGATGTATGCCTTGCCAAAGGAAGAAGCCACGCCGATGGACAGCTGCTTCAGCGCGCCGCCGTAGCCGCCCATGGGATGTCCCTTAAAGTGCGACAGCACCAGCATGGAATCATAGTTTACGATGTTCTTGCCCACGTAGTTCTTTTTGATCTGCTTGCCTTGGGGGATGTCCAGCTCCAGATCGGGACCTTCCGCGTCCAGCAGATCCACGGGGAAGTACTTGCTCCAGCCGTGCTCCAGCAGAATGCGCTTGTGCTTTTCGGTGGTGTTGCGCTGGCCTTCGTAAGCGGTGTTGCATTCCACAACGGTACCGCCCACGTGGTCGATGACCGGTTTCCAAAAATCGGGCTTCAGAAAGTTCTGGTTGCCCTTTTCACCGGAGTGCAGCTTGATGGCTACCTTGCCGGGCAGTTCCTTGCCTGCCATCTGATACAGTTCCAGTACCTTTTCGGGGGTAATGGTGCGAGAAAAATATACCGTTGCGCGCATATTGTTGCCTCCTTTGGCATTGTTTTCGATGATTTTATTATAGAGGGAAAAACGCTCAAAAGCAAGCCGTGTTTCTTGCAGAATGCACCGTGCCGTGCTATAATAAACCCATCCAAATACAGAAAGAAGGCCGAATGATGCAAACCTTTGAGAATCTTTACAGCCGTCGCAGCGTCCGCAGTTATACCGGTGAGGGCCTCAGCCTGCGCGAACTGGCCGAGATCCTGAAGAGCGCCTATGCCGCACCCGTGGGAAAGGCCCAGTATCAGAGCCTGCATCTGACGGTGATTGAAAATAAAGACTATCTGGCCCGCTGGGAAGCCGCCGTAGGCGAAGCCACCGGCAATCCCGACGCCCATCCCTTCTACGGCGCACCCGTGATGATTCTGGTGTCCTCCGAGGTGGGCGCGCCGCCTATGGACAACGTGGCCTATTCCAACGCCGCCATTCTGGCAGAGCATATGTCTTTGGCCGCAGTGGAGCTGGGTCTTGGCAGCTGCCTGATTTGGGGCGCCGTGCGTGTGCTGAACACCCGACCCGACCTGCTGGCCGAACTGCCCGTTCCCGCGGGAATGAAGCCCTGCTGCGGTGTCATCGTGGGTAAGACCGATGTAGAGTATACCCTGCGCGAAGTGGCGGAAAACCGCATCAAAACCGATAAATTCTGATGATATAATCCGCGAAAGCGATCACAAAAAAGCCGATTTCGATGAAGAAATCGGCTTTTTTGATGCGGAAAATTGGCGTCAGCGATGGTGCACGGAAAAAATTATAAATTTCCTCTTGACCAAATGAAAAAAGTCGTGTATACTAAATTAGTCCTCGTGACACAGGGGTATAGCTCAGCTGGTAGAGCAGCGGTCTCCAAAACCGCGTGCCGAGGGTTCGAATCCTTCTGCCCCTGCCAAAAAGAAAAACCACACCAAACGGTGTGGTTTTTTCTTTTTTGAAACTGGAGTGGGATTCGAACCCTCGGCCTATGGAATGCACCGCAGGTGCGGGTTCCCGGAGCCCGCGCAGCGGGCTTGAATCCTTCTGCCCCTGCCAAATGAAACAACCATAGTAATTCGAACCCCCAAGGGTTAGAGTGGACTATGGTTGTTTTATTTTTTGCATTGCAATTAGCGGCTTTTTCAAGCCGCTTTTCCAATATTCCATTTAGAATTCTTTTTGAAAGCTCGGAAAAGTTGTGCTAAAAAACTGAAAATTGAGCGATTCGAACCCCAATATCTAGCTTACGGATCTTCAAAAGGTGTTGCTGCTCTAAGGTATTCCTCCTCTTTCTTTTGGGGCGTCTTGTAGCGTATTGATTCATGTGGCCTTTCCGTATTATAAAACTCAATATATTTGTCAATCGCCGCTCTGAATTCTCGTTCAGAGCGGTATCTGTATCTATACAGCTCCTCACGCTTCATGGAAGAAAAGAAAGACTCCATGACTGAATTATCGTAAGGTACACCTGGTTTTGAGAATGATTGTGTAACACCACGCACTTTCAGATAATCTGCAAAAACACGTGCTCGATAGTTACTGCCCTGATCGGAATGAAAGACTAGACCAGCTTCAGGTCTTCGAGATTCGTATGCAGATTTGAAAGTTTCTTTTGTCAGGTGCGTACTATTGCTAAAACCAACTTTGTGGGCAATTACCCTGCGGGCAAATAAATCGATAATAGCACAGATGTAATACTGCTTTTCCTTGAATCGGAAATGTGTAACATCGCTGACCCAGATCTGATTTGGCCTGTCGGTCTTAAATTGTCGCTTCACGAGATTTTTGCACTTACGGGACTCATCAGTATATTGTTTCTTTGCGCCGGAACGAATACTGCATAAACCCATTTCCTGCATCAGCTCACTGACAAACCCCTTCGTTACCGGGATTCCACTTTCTTTTAATATGGCTGCGATTTTAAGCGCGCCAAAGATCTGGTTACTGTCATAGTATATGCGAAGAATCCGTTCACGCATTTCCTCCCGGCGTCTTGCAGCAACGGTATTTCCTTTCTTTCCACGCTTGATATAGTTGTAAAATGTGCCTCTTGGAACATCCAGTGTTTCACACATGAGATGTACGCTGTACTTTTCTGTATGGTAAAGCTCTTCCAGAACTTGAAGTTTCTTATCCAAGGGGATTTCTGAAATATCACTTACCAGTTTGATTACTTCAAGCATGCCCTCTAATTTTTTTCGTGTGCTTTTAATTGATAGTAATCCATAGCTTCTACTGTAATAGAACCATCTTGATTCTTAGCAGATTCATGGCGTAACTTTCTTGCTTCGGCAAGCCATGCATAGACTGTGCTCTTGGGAACTCCGATATCGGTAGCTATGACGCTGACTGCTTCTCCATTTAATCGCCTTTGGAACAATTGTTTTTTCTCTTCATTTGTTATGTTGTGCTTTGGCATAATGAAGCCTCCTATAATTATTGGGGTGTAGTATCCCCAACAATTATAGATAGTATGTCAAAAATAAAGGATATCCATCAACAGAGAGATCTTATTTCTGCATATAAACACTTAAATTATGTGCAGATTTGTTGCTTACATGGTTGATTTTCTGCATATAATATGTTATAGTAATGTGCAGAAAGGGGCATGGATATGCGTAAATTTGATTATTCTTTTTTAAATAACGGGTTACTCCCTGCTGGACTTGTAAATTTGACTGCCAGTATTGCTTCTCTGAAAACAATGGCAAGTGTTCGGAAAGAAGAACATCTGCAGGTATTCACCGAACTGGAAGCTGTGGCCAAAGTTCAATCCATCAAAAGTTCCAATGCGATTGAAGGTATCGTAACCAGCGATGAACGAATTGCAGCGATTGTCAATCAAAACAGTGCTCCACTAAACCACAACGAAGCAGAGATTGCCGGTTACAGAGATGCGCTGAACGAAATCCATCAAGGACATGCTTATATTGATTTTCGGGAGCGGGATATTCTGCGGCTTCACGAAATTATGATGTCTCTTGCGGGTTATGAGTATGGTGGACAGTATAAAACAGATGATAATGTGATCCTGGAAGTGGATGCTGATGGAAAACGGCGCGTGCGTTTCCGACCGACCCCTGCCTCTGAAACAAAGCAGGCTATGGAGCAACTGGAGTTGGCATACATGGAAGCAAAAAGTGATGCGGCGATTAATCAGCTTCTTCTGATTCCATGTGTTATTTTGGATTTTCTGTGCATTCATCCTTTTCGGGATGGCAATGGCAGAATGTCCCGATTGCTATCCCTGCTTCTTCTGTACAAAAATGGATATGACGCAGGAAAATATGTGTCCTTTGAAGAGCAGATCAATAACTATAAGGCATATTATTACGAAGCATTACGGCAATCCTCCACAGGTTGGGAAACGAACGAAAATGACTATTTTCCCTTTGTGGAAAACTTTCTATCCACGCTATACATGTGCTATAAAGAACTGGATAAGCGCTTTGCTGTGGTTCATGGCAAGAAGGTTACCAAGAAGGCAAGAATTGAGGCAACCATACTGAATAGTTTGACTCCGGTATCCAAATCTGATATTTGTCATATTCTCCCGGATGTTAGTCCTACAACTGTGGAAGCAGTCTTGGGTGCAATGGTCAAAGCTGGTACAATCCAAAAAATTGGTCAGGGACGTGCATCCAGATATATTGCACGCTAATGGAGATATCATATGCAAAAGAACTTGAAGCTAAAATTGGAGCATTTGAGTCGTGATCAACTGCTTGAGTTGCTGGAAGAACTGAGCAATGTGCCGGATGTGCAGAAAATGATAAAAGCAATGGTTGCCCCTAGCAAAGGTGATCTTGACAGGCTAGTTCAACAGCTTGCTAACCGATGCGAAATCTATATGTGCAATTCTTGCAATGCGAAGGATTATGACCGGATGCTGTCGGCACTGACACCGATTTATGGTGCCTATCGTTTTGCCGATACGAAGATCGCCGCATATATCGCATGGAAAACATACTGTGTTCTTCTCGATTATGACATAGAAGACTATTATGGACTAATTGGCGATATGATTTCTGACTTGAGATTCAGTATGCGGCAGCATCCTGATATGTTTACAAATGAAGAGAAATTGCGGTATGCAGAATTCATTGAAGAATAACGGGATCTAACTGAACGCAAGAGGGTGAGGTTGTGGATTGGGAAAAGCGATGCAAGGAATTGCAACAGCGGATAGAAGAACTTGAAAAGGAAAATCAGGAACTTCGACGCCAGTTGGGATATGCTGAACCAGTTCGCCCTGTAGTGACGGAAACACCCAAGAACGAAAAGGTATTGGAAACTGCTGCTGGCATACATATGAGAAGTACCCCGGAGGAAAAAATCCGGCTTTTCCGCAGCTTGTTCCGCGGTCGGGAGGATGTGTTTGCCCGGCGGTGGTACAGCATTCAGAAAAAGAAAGGCGGATATGCACCGGTATGCGCCAACGAGTGGAGATATGGTGTTTGTATCAAGCCAAAAGGAAAGTGCTCCAAGTGTGAAAACCGGGTGCTGGTACCGCTGGATGATTCCATAATCTATAAGCATTTAAGCGGCAAGGACGCAAATGGTCAGGATGTGATTGGTCTGTATCCGATCTTGGCGGATGATACCTGTTATTTCCTCGCTATTGACTTCGATGATGGCGCATGGCAGGAGAATGTGTCAGCAGTGCGGAGCGTATGCGGCGAATGGGGAATCCCTTGCGGAGTAGAACGTTCCCGTAGCGGTGAAGGTGCGCATCTGTGGGTGTTCTTTGAAAATGCAATACCCTGTGCAACTGCAAGAAAACTGGGCAGTGCATTACTGACTGCGGCAATGGAGCGGGAAGGAAAACTGAAGCTGGATGCCTATGACCGGATGTTTCCGTGCCAGGACACTCTTCCCAATGGTGGCTTTGGAAATCTAATCGCATTACCGCTTCAGGGACAAGCCCGGAAGAATGGCAACAGCCTGTTTGTGGATGAATCGTTCCTGCCCTATCCCGACCAGTGGGCATATCTTTCTACCGTGCGAAAGCTGGGCGCGGAAGATGTAGATGCGCTTATTAAGGTGCATAGTCACGGGGATGCCCTGGGCAATTTATGTGTGGTGGAATCTACATCCAAACCTTGGGAGAAACAGAAAAAAGCTGCTCTGTCTGCGTTGGACTTTTATGGTGTGCAGCATATCGTCCGGGCAAATATGATCTATATCCCTGCAAACGGATTTGCACCGAGAGTGAGAAATCAGCTGCTGCGCTTAGCGGCATTCCGCAATCCAGATTTCTATAAATCTCAAGCCATGCGGCTTCCTATTTATGATAAGCCACGAATTATCTGTGCAGCAGAGGAACGAGACGGTTATCTGGCAATTCCCCGGTGCTGTGAAGCGGATTTGATCGAACTGTTGGAAAACGCCGGTGCTTCTTATGAGATTGAGGATAAGACATTTGGCGGCAACGAAATTCGGGTAGGGTTCAACGGCGAACTGCGACCGGAGCAGATTCCGGCAGCAGAGGCACTCCTGGCACACAACAACGGTGTGCTTTCCGCAACGACTGCCTTTGGTAAAACGGTAATTGCTGCTTATCTGATCGGTCAACGGAAAATAAATACACTGGTTTTGGTACACACCCAGGCACTTCTGAACCAATGGAAGAAAGCATTATCGGAGTTTCTGAAAATCAATGAAACATTGCCTGAGTTGCCCAAGAAGCGGGGACGCAAAAAAGAAAGATCCCTGATCGGACAACTGGGCGGGTCTAAGAGCAATCTTTCCGGCTTTGTAGATATCGCAATCATGCAGTCACTAATCTCCGGGGATGAGGTGCGGGAACTTGTGAAGGACTACGGCATGGTGATCGTGGACGAGTGCCA
>JAFYMZ010000110.1 GCA_017548175.1 Clostridia bacterium
GCCGGCGCCGCAATGGTCATCGCCGCACTGGCAGCACCCGGCGTCTCTCAGGTGGAAAATATCGTGTATATCCAGCGTGGCTACGAAGATCTGGTGGAAAAACTCACCGGTCTGGGCGCCAACATCCGTCAGGAACCTGTGGAGGATGAAGGGGCCGTCAGCCTCAGCCAGGCAAATTGACAGTAACCACCGGGGCGGCAGCGCAAACTGCCGCCCTGTTTTTATGCAAAGGAAGTTCTATGACCTATTTCTGTACTTTGGCCAGCGGCAGCAGCGGCAATTGCCACCTGTATGTCACCGACCGCGTCTGCATCCTCATCGATGCCGGCACCACAGCAAAATACATCACTGCCGCATTGGCAAAATTGGGCCTGACCCCCACCGACCTGACACATATTCTGGTGACCCACGGCCACAGTGACCATATCAGCGCGCTGCCCGTGCTGTTAAAGCGCACCGGTGCGCAGGTCTGGTGCAGCTGGGAAACCGCCGGCAACATCCGGTTTCCGGAGGGTCGCCGCGCCCGGATCTTTATGCCCGGCCAGCGGCTGGACCTTGACGGCTGCCCCGTGCAGACCTTCGCGACCCCGCACGATATTCCGGGCAGCAGCGGCTTTGTGCTGGGGCAGGGAAGTGCGCGTGTGGGTCTGTGCACCGACTTGGGTGAAATGACCGGCGAGATCTTCTCGCACCTGCAGGGCTGCGCCTTGGTCTGTCTGGAATCCAACCACGACGAAGTGCTGCTGAAAAACGGTACATATCCCTATCACCTGAAGCAGCGGATCCTGTCCCGACAGGGACATCTGTCCAACGAAGCCTGCAGCCGCGTGGCGGTGCGTTTGGCGCAGACCGGAACGCGCCAACTGATTTTGGCGCACCTGAGCCGAGAAAACAACCATCCCCGGCTGGCACTGGAAACCACGCTGGAAGCCCTGCGGCTTGCAGACAGTGGGGCAGAGGTGCACATCGCCCCGGCATCCGAGCCGGGCGAACCGGTCTTATTGTAAGGAGTGACGCATATGTTAAGTGTGAAACTGATCTGCGTAGGCAAACTGAAGGAGTCCTTTTGGACGGAAGCCTGCAAGGAATACGAAAAGCGGATGAAGACCATGTGCCGTCTGGAAGTGCTGCAGCTGGACGAAGAACCCGAGCGTCCCGATGCCCTCCGCCGGGAAGCCGCCCGTATCGAAGCCGCCATTCCTGCCGGCGCGTATGTCATCGCCATGTGCATCGAGGGCAAGGAACTGTCCAGCACCCAATTGGCAGAGAAACTCCGCGCGGTGCAGAACAGCGGCAACAGTAAAATTTGCCTTATCATCGGCTCCTCCAACGGAATGGACGACAGTATCAAGCAGCGGGCGGATTTCCGCCTGAGCATGTCGCCCATGACCTTCCCGCACCACCTTGCCAGAGTGATGGTGCTGGAGCAGGTATACCGCGGTTTGTCCATTTTGGCAGGCAGCAAATATCACAAATAACCGGGCGAAAAAACCGGGAAAAAGCAGGAAAGACTTCGGAAAAACCGGGGTCTTTTTGCAAAAGCAAGGCGGCTTTTGGTGAAAAGGAGAAAACAAGCCAAAAGCGCCCGTGAAAATATCGGAAAAATCTATTGAAATGCCAATTGAATTTTTTACAAAACCCCCATATAATGTAAAGTGTACAATTAGGCAAGTTATAATGAACTGCTATAAATTTTAAAAAAGGATGTGCGCGCAAATGAAAGAAGTTTATCTGGTAAACATGTGCCGTACCGCTGTTGGCAGCTTTGGCGGCAGCCTGAAGGGCATCCCCGCTGTTAAGCTGGGCGCTCTGGTTATCGAAGAGGCTCTGAAGAGAGCCGGCGTTGATAAGAAGGATGTTGATGAGGTCCTGTTCGGCAGCGTTCTGCAGGCTGGTCTGGGCCAGAACCCCGCCCGTCAGGCTGCCATCTATGCCGGTCTGCCCATCGAGACTCCCGCTACCTCTCTGAACAAGGTCTGCGGCTCCGGTCTGCATGCCGTTTCTCTGGCTTACCGCAGCATCAAGGCTGGCGAAGCTGATTGTATCGTTGCCGGCGGTATGGAAAACATGAGCCTGGCTCCCTACGTCAGCAACAGCAACCGTTGGGGCGCTCGTATGGGCAACTACACCATGGTTGACGCAATGATCAACGACGGTCTGTGGGATGCTTTCAACAACTACCACATGGGTACCACCGCTGAGAACGTTGCCGAGAAGTACGGCATCACTCGCGAGATGCAGGATGAGCTGGCTCTGCGCAGCCAGACCCGCGCTGCCGAAGCTGTTGCTGCCGGCAAGTTCAAGGATGAGATCGTTCCCGTTGTGATCCCCCAGAAGAAGGGCGACGCAATCGTTTTCGATACCGACGAGTACGTCAAGGCTGGCACCACCATGGATAAGCTGGCTAAGCTGAAGCCCGCTTTCAAGCGTGACGGCGGCACCGTTACCGCTGGTAACGCTTCCGGCATCAACGACGGCGCTGCTGCTATCGTTGTTTGCTCCGGCGAGTTTGTTGAGAAGCACGGCCTGAAGCCCATGGCTAAGGTTGTCTCCACCGGCAGCGTCGGCGTCGATCCCTCCATCATGGGCATGGGCCCCGTGCCCTCCGTCCGTCAGGCTCTGAAGAAGGCCGGTCTGGAAGCTTCCGACATCGACCTGTACGAGCTGAACGAGGCTTTTGCTGCTCAGGCTGCTGCAGTTTCCGCTGAGCTGGGCCTGACCCCCGACAACGTGAACGTCAACGGCGGTGCTATCGCCATCGGCCATCCCATCGGTGCTTCCGGCGCCCGTATCCTGGTCACCCTGTGCCACGAGCTGGCAAAGCGTGAGGCCAAGTACGGTGTTGCTTCTCTGTGCATCGGCGGCGGTATGGGCGAAGCCGTTCTGGTCGAGCGCGTCTAATTTTGCGAAAAAACGCAAAAAAGTATTGCTAAAAAATTGACAATCCTGTCGCAAAGAAGTATAATATAGATAAAATAGATGTAACGGCAAAGGGGCAAGTATGCCCCTCTGCCGGTTACGTTATGCAAAGGAGGTCTATATTATGGATTTTGTGAAGTTTTCCGTGGAAAACCAGGTGGGCCTGCTGACCATCAGCCGTCCCAAGGCGCTGAATGCGCTGAACGATCAGGTGATCCGCGAACTTGATACTGTATTGGATTCCGTCGACTGTGACCAGGTCCGATGCATCGTCGTCACCGGTGAAGGTGAAAAGGCCTTTGTGGCCGGCGCCGACATCGCACAGATGAGTGCCCTGACCAAGGCCGAGGGCGAAGCCTTCGGCAAGCTGGGCAACGATGTGTTCCGTAAACTGGAAACGCTCCCGGTTCCTACCATTGCTGCCATCAACGGCTTTGCCTTGGGTGGTGGCTGTGAACTTGCGATGAGCTGTGATATCCGTCTGGCCTCCGAGACTGCCGTCTTCGGTCAGCCCGAGGTGGGTCTGGGCATTACGCCCGGCTTCGGCGGTACCCAGCGTATGGCACGCCTCATCGGTCCCGGTCAGGCTAAGCGCCTGATTTATACTGCACAGAACATCAAGGCCCCCGAGGCACTTGCCATTGGTCTGGTGCAGGCGGTATATCCCGCAGAGGAACTGATGGAACAGGCGATGAAAATGGCAGCGCGTATCGCTTCCAATGCCCCCATTGCCGTCCGCGCCTGCAAGAAAGCCATCAACGATGGCCTGCAGGTGGATATGGATGCCGCACTGGTGGTAGAGGAGCAGCTGTTCGGTTCTTGTTTTGAGACCGAAGACCAGCGCAGCGGTATGCAGGCATTTTTGGAAAAGCGCAAACACGACCCTTATCAGAATCGATAACATACAAATTAAACGTATAGGAGGATTAGCAATGAAAGTAGCAGTATTTGGCGCCGGCACTATGGGCAGCGGTATTGCCCAGGTGTTCGCAACCGCAGGTAACGAGACCCTGCTGTTCGCCAGCAGTGTGGAAAGCGCAAAGCGCCACAAGGATAAGCTGGCAAAATCTCTGGAAAAGAGAGTGGAAAAAGGCAAGATGACTGCCGAGGCAAAGGATGCCATCCTGGATAACATCAAGACTGTTGAGATCGAGGAAGCAGCCGATTGCGATCTGATCCTGGAAACCATCAAGGAAGAGATCGGCGCAAAGCGTGAACTGCTGGAAAAGCTGGACGCAATGTGCAAGCCCGAGACCATCTTCGCAACCAACACTTCTTCTCTGTCTATTACGCAGATCGCTTACGGTCTGAATCACCCCGTTGTGGGTATGCATTTCTTCAATCCCGCTCCCACTATGAAGCTGGTTGAAGTCATCGCCGGTATGACCACTCCCGCAGACGTGGTCGAAAAGATCAAGGTCCTGTCCGCTGAACTGGGCAAGACCCCCGTCGAGGTCAATGAAGCTCCCGGCTTTGTTGTTAACCGCATCCTGATCCCCATGATCAATGAGGCAATTTGCCTGCTGGAGTGCGGTGTTGCTTCCGCTGCAGACATCGATACTGCTATGCAGCTGGGCGCAAATCATCCCATGGGCCCCCTGGCACTGTCTGACCTGATCGGTAACGACATCGTGCTGAACATCATGGATGTACTGTACACCGAGACCGGCGACAGCAAGTATCGCGCAAGCGTACTGCTCCGCAAGATGGTGCGCAGCGGCAACCTGGGCAGAAAGACCAAGAAGGGTTTCTTCTCCTACGAGAAGTAATTTAAAAGAACTAAAAATTTGCGTGAAAACGCAAGGAGGTTAATTTATGGATTTTGTACTGAGCAAAGAGCATCAGCTGCTCCGCAAAATGTATCGTGATTTTGCGGAAACTGAAGTGAAGCCCCTGGCTGAGGAACTGGACGAGGAAGAGCGCTTCCCCATGGAAACCGTCGAGAAGATGGCTAAGCTGGGCATGATGGGCGTCTACTTCCCCAAGAAGTACGGCGGCGCTGGCGCCGACGTCCTGGCCTACGCTATGTGCGTCGAAGAACTGGCTAAGGTTTGCGGCACCACCGCTGTTGTGGTTTCCGCTCACACCTCTCTGTGCTGCGCTCCCATCTACGAGAACGGCACCGAGGAGCAGAAGATGAAGTACCTGCCCGACCTGCTGTCCGGCAAGAAGATCGGTGCTTTCGGTCTGACCGAGCCCGGCGCTGGTACTGACGCTTCCGGTCAGCAGACCACTGCTGTTCTGGATGAGTCCGGCGAGAACTACATCCTGAACGGTACCAAGTGCTTCATCACCAACGGTAACGTTGCCGACGTCTTCGTCGTCA